>NZ_LDVA01000298.1:0-18086 GCF_050768715.1 Burkholderia sp. ZZQ-2
ACCAGCGCAAGATCCGAGCCCGCCTGCGGCTCGGTCAGGTTCATCGTGCCGGTCCATTCGCCCGAGATCAGCTTCGGCACGTAGCGCTGCTTCTGCTCGTCGGTGCCGGCCGTCAGCAGCGCCTCGATTGCGCCGTCGGTCAGCAGCGGACACAGCGCGAACGACAGATTCGACGCGTTCAGCATCTCGATGCACGGCGTCGCGATCAGCTTCGGCAGCCCCTGGCCGTCGTATTCGGACGGGTGCTGCAGCCCCTGCCAGCCGCCTTCGACGAACTGGCGGAACGCTTCGCCGAAGCCCGGCGTCGCGGTCACGACACCATCCTTCCAGCTGCTCGGATTGCGGTCGCCTTCGACGTTCAGCGGCGCCAGCACCTCGCCGCAGAATTTCGCGGACTCGTCGAGCACGGCCTGCGCCGTGTCGTAACCGGCGTCCTCGAAACCCGGCAGTTGCGCAACGGTGTCGATGCCCGCGAGTTCCTTCAGCACGAACAGCATGTCCTTGACGGGGGCGTTATAGCTCATGGTCGATGTTCCAAATCAGGCGGTGAATGAGGCGCGCCACGGGGCCGATACGGCAAAACCGGCCAGCTCCGGGCGGCGAGGTGACCCATCCTAATGCCGTGCGAGCCGGTTTCCATTGTCATATTCGGCCCACCTGGTGACAAAATCGGCCACGGGATGAGGTGGCGGGGGCGGAAGCGGCAGGCTGGGTGCGGGTTTGGGCGGGGTCGGGTTTGGGCGGGAATGACGAGCTGGCGGCTGGTTGGACGGGGTGATCGGGGGGCCGGATTCGGATGGCGGGTGGCGGGAGCACTCCGTCCCGCCATATGCCAACCGTCCCCGGCCAAGAGCCTCTCAATGAGGAGTAACCACGCGGTTCCATTGAAATACGGCCGTCGTCGTGCCGCCACCTTGTTGGATGTGGTTTCTTTGTTAGACCGGGATTTGGTGGGCAGAGAGGAAAACGCCAAACTCCCGGGATTCGCCAGAGCAGAGCACGAAAAAAGATTCAAGCGCACATCCGATTGATTTTTCAAGTTTCACGCCAGCTTGTCGTTAGGTAGAGGGAGCTTGGCGTTCGCTGCGTGCGATACCCCTCAAGTGAATGTTACTCTCGCAGTCACAGTAGTTATTCCCGCAATTGAACAATTAGCAAAGCGCTAACGAGGATTCCGGTGGCCTATCACTTGAGCTACCTCTTTGCCGTCTTTAACTTAAAAGGAATAAGCTCATGTGGTTTAACGGAAACGCCGAGATCTATCGATTTCAGCATATCGAGGTGAAGAGCATCACAAGTCGGATCAATTGGGGGGATAGCAGCACGCCATTCGGTCCAAGCCAAGTGATATCGCCTCTTGAGTTCGTATACGCCGCGATGCGCGCATCCATCACTGGGCCAAGGCTTGGATTGAGGGGGCATCTCGCGGGAGGTGCTTTGGCAGTATCAGCACTGTCCTATTTGTCGAAATGGCGACCTAGGGCGGTTTACGGGCCAGCATTTGGAGACCTGTTTTATCACGAGAATGCGAGGTATTTGAAGGATTTCGTCGGGTCGACCGTAAAGGGTACCGTGGGTGCGGCGTTGACGTTCCTAGAAATGCAATCTCGAGGATATCCGTGGTTCGGTCATTGGGAAGACTGCAGCAACAGCGAGTCTACGAAGGCACATCCTGACTTCGTTTATGCGTCGAGTTTGGACGTCTGCTTGGTGGACGCTAAAGGCTCTGCGTCGAGCTTTTGGTCAGTCATGGATCGAGTGAAGGGCGAGTGGCGTAAGCAGATACTAGCGAATGCGCATATTCCACTTGCGTTTGGCGGGACCGCAACGGAGGGACGGGTCATTGCGGCCACCCTGTCTCGATCGACTGGGACTGGCTTGATTTCGGCCTATGGTCGCCTCCCTGAATTGGTTGGGCCGTTGAAATCACCGCCGGCATATCTACTGCCTTACAACCCTGCACATTTTGCGGTGCAACGCGCGCACTTCATCAGCGTATTCTTTCTCCTGGGGCTGAATTCACTGGCCTTTTGTCTTCTAAATCCGTCTCAACAATCTCGGTCAAGGGCTCTTACCGAGCGTGACGACGCACTTCAAGCGGTGCAACGGTTCGTCGACGGTCATGGCGTCTATGTCGGACCCGCACGTCTGTCGTTTCAAGCGGGTTCCAACACATGGACTATGCGGCTTTATGCTCGGGAACATGTCATCAGAGATGCCTCGGACCATCTATTGCTCGATCGTCCAGAACTTATTGAGACGCCCATGGTGCGTCAACGCCCTCACGCGGATCAAATTATCGCGCTTGAGGCTGAGGATGCTCCTAGGGAAGTGCTTGTCGAGAGCGCGGATGGAGTCGGAGCCATCTTTTCAAGGACAGCAACCGACGGCCAATCGTAGCTGGAACCTCGATGAGTCGTGGACGTTGAGGATTGCCTGCGTCTAACTTTTCTTCAATAGGGCCGCGTAGTAGTCGGCGATATTGTCCTCCGTCCCCTTGGTGATCCGATTGAATACCCGTCCCCATGGCCAGAAGCTGGAACCTGTGGTAGTTCGCAAACCCGGGAATCGGCTTTCGCCGAGGGTGACCAAACCCCATTCGCCACCATGATTGCGACGATACACCTCTCCGACGTAACTTCCATAGACTTTCGCAAATGACATGACTTGCTCGTCCGTTGGCTTGGGACTAGTGCTGACGTAGGATGAACTCATTTGCGCCAAGATCTTTTCGACACTTGCAATACTCGCGTCCGACCAGTCGAGTTTTATTCCAAACTGTTTCGCGGAGAAGTCAACGGCGTCTAGCGAGTAGGCTTCCGCGATTTTCTGGATTTTTGCATCAGGAGAAAAGGTCTGGCCGGACGAGGTTTCTGCCAACGCAACTCCACCGCGAACGCAAGCCATCAGGGCGATCAGCGCGAACAGGAAGCGCTTTACGATTGTTTTCAAGAGGATTCCCACTCTAAGATAACTCTGACTCGCTCCAGTGAGTCAGAGTGTTGAATGATCGCCTCGACCGATCTCATACGCCGGAGCGGCCTATAAGCAATGTGAACGGCAGCTTTCGGCAAATCTGAAGGTCCCCTTCGGGTCGGCATCAACCCGTCCGACACCACCCCGATGCCATTCGACCGGGGCCGGCCAGCCGCAGGCATCGGCCGGCTGCATCGCCTGGACATTCGAACGTCCAAGCGCCGAGGAGACGGCTTTCGCGCGAATTCCGTATCCTCGGGCGATGGCACTCCAGATAGTCGCGGGCAGTAGTCAAAGGCTGCCCGGAGCCGCCGTCCGAATGTCTGTGCGCCAAGGTGCAGAACGATCGCGCACTCCCTGAACCCGAACGTCCGAACATGGCTGGCGCATGTACTGGACGCGGATACACTTTCAATCCGTCGCCGGCGCGGCACCTGACCAATTTCCGTCGTTCCGGTCCCAGGGAGGCACGCCACTGAACGCGTCGACCAGGAAATCGATCATGACGCGCACTCTGGCGCTCAGGTGCCGACGGCTCGGATACAGCGCGAGAATGTCGATATCCGGCAAGCGGTACCGGGGCAACACATGCACGAGCCTGCCCTCGGCGAGATCCTTGCCGATCAGGAAAGTGGGCTGCTGGATCACGCCGTGTCCGGCAAGGGCCGCTGCACGCGCCGTATCGCCGTTGTTGGTATGCATGTGACAGTCCACCTTCACCGAGTGAAGCTTGCCGCGCTCGTCGATCAGTTGCCAGTCGTCGCCGGTGGACGCATACGTGTAGCCGATACAGCTGTGCCCGCCCAGCTCCGCCGGGGCTGCCGGAACGCCGAAGCGAGCCAGATAGGCCGGCGATGCGCACAGAATGTTTTGCGACGTCGCCAACTTGCGGGCCGCATGACTGGTCGAACCGGCACGTGAGATGCGAATGGCGAGATCGTAGCCTTCGTCCACGATATCGACGACGCGGTCAATCAGTCCAACGTCGAGTTCGACTCCCGGGTATTTCCGCATGAACTCGGGCCACAACGGTGCCAGATACAAAATACCGAAGCTCACGGGTGCATTGATGCGCAGCCGCCCGCGCGGCTCGACCGACGCCGACGAGACCAGCCCCTCCGTCTCGGCGACATCGTCGAGGATCGACTTGCAACGGGCGTAAAGCGCCTCACCGCCCTCGGTAAGAGAAAGCGTACGCGACGAGCGATTCAGCAAGCGCGTGCCCAGATGCGCCTCCAGTTCATTCACATAGCGTGTGACATTGGCGGGCGACGTGCCGAGCGCATCCGCGGCGCGCGCGAAGCCCCCACGGCTCACCACCGTCACGAAAACCTCGAAGGCGCGCAGACGATCCATCAGTTCCTCGATTCATTCACAAAAACTGAATGATAGAAGCACATTTTAGATCTTTCTACATTCATAACTGAAGCCTATATTGCTTTCAACGCGCCAATGCATGGGGCACTGGCCGACGAAGTGCATCAGGAGATTGAAAATGCAACGCTTGAAAGGAAAAGTCGCCATCGTCACGGGCGCCAGCGCAGGGATTGGGCGTGCTACGGCAAAGCTGTTCGCAAAGGAAGGCGCCAAGGTGGTCATCGCGGCGCGGCGCGTGGCGGAACTCGAAACACTTGCCGCGGAGATCGTCAGCGAAGGCGGCGAAGCCGCATACCTGGCGGGTGACGTGCAATCGGAAGACTTTTCGAAGGCGCTGGTCGCGCTCGCGGTGAGCCGGTTCGGCCGCCTGGACATTGCCTACAACAATGCCGGTACGCTCGGCGAGATGGGGCCGAGCACCGGTATTTCCGAAGCAGGCTGGAATGCCGCGCTGTCGACCAATCTGACGAGCGCCTTCCTTGGCGCGAAACACCAGATTCCGGAAATGGTGAAGCAAGGCGGTGGATCGATCATCTTCACGTCGACGTTCGTCGGTTACTCGTTCGCGTTTCCCGGCACCGCGGCCTATGCGGCGAGCAAGGCGGGCCTGATCGGCTTGACGCAGGCACTTGCTGCCGAGTATGGCGCGCAAGGCGTGCGCGTGAACGCGGTGTTGCCGGGCGCTGTCGACACGGACATGTATCGCGGCATGAACGACACCCATGAATCGCAGGCGTTCGTCACGGGCCTGCATGCGCTCAAGCGCGTTGCAAAGCCGGAAGAGCTTGCCCGGTCGGTGCTGTATCTCGCTTCCGACGATTCGTCATTCGTGACCGGTACGGCATCACTCGTTGACGGTGGCGCGTCCATTACCCGGACCTGATCCCTCTTTGTCGGCATCCGGCTTCTACCTGCCGATGCCGCCAGTTCTACCTCACTCATGCAAAGGAAATGACTCATGGACCTGAATCTGCAAGGCAAACTCGCATTGGTCAGCGGCAGCACCGCCGGCATTGGCTTCGCTATCGCCAGGACGTTGGCGCAGGAAGGCGCGCGCGTGATCGTGAATGGCCGCTCCCAGTCATCAGTGGATGACGTGGTCGCGCAACTGAAAGCCGAGACGGGCAGCGACGTAACGGGTTTTGCGGGCGATCTCGCCACAGCCGCGGCGGCTGACGAACTGGCAACGCGTTATCCGGACGTGGAAATCCTGGTCAACAACCTGGGCATCTTCGAGCCCAAGCCATTTGAGGAGATCCCCGACGCCGACTGGTCGCGTTTCTTCGACGTCAATGTGTTGAGCGGTGTACGCCTCGCTCGCCTGTTTCTGCCCGCGATGAAGCGTGCAAACTGGGGGCGCATCATTTTCATTTCGAGCGAAAGCGGCGTGCAGATTCCTGCCGAAATGATCCACTACGGGATGACGAAAGCCGCGCAGATTGCCGTGTCGCGCGGGCTCGCCGAAGCCGTTGCCGGCACTGGAATTACAGTCAATAGCGTGCTGCCGGGGCCGACGAAATCGCGTGGCGTGGGCGAGTTCGTGGAGGCGCTTGCAAGCGCCGAGGGCAAATCGTTTGAAGCGTTCGAACAGGAGTTCTTCGAGAAAGTCCGCCCCACGTCACTCATCAAGCGATTTGGTTCGCCGCAGGAGGTTGCGTCGCTCGTGGCCTATATCGCCAGTCCGCTTTCGGCGGCCACAACGGGAGCCGCGTTGCGAGCCGACGGGGGCGTTATAAAGAGTGCCTTTTAAAACCCCGGCCGACATTGGGCCGGGCTTTCGAAAGTTGCCTCGCTCAATGTCCCGATGCGGTTGGCTGAAGCGCTCCGTTTGTGGCGTCCGCGACAATCAGGCACGCGTCGGCTGTTTTGCATCCTCGCGGCGGTATCGTTCATGGCGTCGCGGGCAGCGCCGTCATTCAGCGGGCGTGATGGATGGCTTCGCTTCTCGAGGGGCATGGCCGAAGTAGGCCTTGTAGGCACGACTGAAAGCAGCTTCCGACTCGTAACCCACCGACCGTCCAACCTCGCCCACGCGCGCGTCACCTTTCGCCAGCATGTCGCGGGCGACGCTCAAGCGCCATTCATTGCGGTAACGCAACGGCGACTTGCCAACGAGCGCATTGAAACGTTCGCAAAAGTTGGAGCGGGACATGCTCGCGACGGCAGCGAGACCATCGATCGTCAAACCACGTGGCGACTGCTCATGGATTGCCTTCAAAGCGCGGGCAATACGCTTGTCCGCCAATCCGCCCAACCAGTTCGATGCATGACCATGATGAACCCAGGCACGCAACGCACGCACCACCACGAGATCAATCATGCGAGAGACCATCAAGGCGGATCCCGCCTCGTCATTGTCCGCCTCATGCAGAAGAAACTGCATGATGTTCGGCAGCCAGTCGCATGTTTCCGCCTGGCGAAGGTGGATCATGACGGGTAACGTCAGAAGCAGATCCGGCTGGCTCGCCGGATCAAACCAGAAGTGGCAGACGACGACGTTCGCCGGTTGGTCCAGGGCGGAAATGCGCAGGCTGCCAGGTCCGCGCGGCAACAAGAGCAGTTCGCCGGACCGAATCTCGGAAGCGTCTGCGTCATCGCCGGCAATTTTCACCACGCCTTCCATGACTGCGTACGCGTGCGCCGCCCGCGCAGACATGTCCAACTGCGCGAATGGCAACAGCATCGACGAAAAGATGCGGTCGCCTGTCATGCGCATACGCGCAAGAACCTGAGACAGGAGATCACCGTTAGCCAGACCAGCAAGCGCCCGATCCGGAAAAATGGTCAAGTTTTTCCCAGGTTCAGTCATGTCAATTCGGGTTTCGTGAGCCTAAAGTAAGCGTCGACCACCAACGAAATCACGCAAGGCAAGGATTGAAACCATGTTTGGAATTTCGCCGCTCGGCTGGATACACACTCTCGGCAGTCTACCCGCGATCCCCATGGCCGTGTACATGTTCGCGCGTTACGGCAGGATCGTTCCGCGCTCAGTTGCCGGGAGGGTGTACTTCGTTACCATGTTGATTGGTTCCCTGACCGTGTTCGTCATAGCGCATCAAGGTATCAGCTACGTCATCGGAGTCGGAGCCGTCGTGCTGTTACTGGCCGGATATGGCGTTGCGTATCTGCCTCTGCCCGGTCGAGCCGGTATCTACCTGGAAACCTTCTGTCTGACGTTGACCGCATTCGTGTTGATGGTTCCCACGGTTACCGAAACGCTGAAGCGTGTGCCCGACGGACATCCGCTGGTCAGCGATACGAGGTCGCCACTGCTTCTCGGTGCCCAAGCCGCGCTCCTCGTCGCGCTCGTTCTCGGGCTGATCGCTCAAGCGCTTTATCTTCGCAGGAAACCGCAGGGTACTCGTTCGATGAAAATCTAGAGAACGGGCAAGAAGAGACGCTTCCGTTGGCGTGCGAATACGACAATAGATATGCAATCCGAATGATATCGGCTTGATATTGATCTGACATCGGTGGAGTGATCGAAGCCGGCTCATGGTATCGAAAGAAGATCGCACCACCCATTCGGATCCCGTGCGCTTCATGGCAAGCTGCACGCGCGCGAAGACAGTCGAGGTCAAGAAAAGTCACCTCGTGCTCATTTCGCATCCAGTAGAGGCCGCGAACGTGACCCTCGATGCGACCGCCGGCCAGCGCAACGCGGGCGCCGGCAACAAGCTTGCGACGGTCCAGCCCGGTGTTCGGTCCAGTCAACCGCTCGGTGCTAACGGAGTTGGGATTGGCGTACTTCGCCACGTCGACAGTGGTATTTTTCAGGCGAGCGCATGCTAAACGACCGCTTTGGAGATCTATGCGTGGCCGCTTCGGGTCGATCTGCGCCGGTCATGCGTCACAGAACGGCGGCCGGCCGCGTTCGGCCAGCACGCGCCACTCACTGCCACAGTGGCCCCATCGTTCGGGCGACCGCTCCGCTCAAACAACGAACCGTCGTGCCGGGATCGAGTTCGACGGCCATTGCGGACGGTGGCCAAACGCGAAACCGATGGTGGCTGAAAAACACTCGTCAGATATTGGGAACGACGCACCTGACAAAAGACCGCTTTTCGGGACATGAATGCGTGTGCGCCCCGGCTTTCGCTCGTCGTAACCGTAAGACGCGGCGCACTTGGGGCCTCCGCGATGTTCTGTAGATTCGACCGCTCACGAGTGGTGGAGCGCGAGCGGCCAACATGTGATCGCGAATCCGTCAAAATCGAGTCGCATCAGAAATCATTTTTCTTATGACCAAATTTTCGAGCTTTGCGACGATAGGAGATGAATTATCTACATGTGGTTTTAGATGCAACCCTTCGTTGTATATAACACCCAGTAAGAATGCCGCTTCCGGGATGCATATTCCGATAGAAATTGCGAAATCAAGTTTTTTTCTCGTTCCGTTCGTATTCAAGAATTTTTCTTTGGAGTCAGCATCGACGATCTTGTTGTATGAAATTTCTTCGATTTTTACTCTAACGTAACAACAGACGGCAAACGGATCATACTGGTCGTCACCTCTGTCATATTTCCCCCACTCTTCAACAATAAATGCGTGGAATTTCTCCGATTTCCCCCAACTCTCTTTCAATCCAAGATCTGCGAATTCATTTTGGAGGTCTACTTGGGATGGATCGAAGTGTAAGTGATGCCGCTCAACGCCGGCCTTTATCGACTCCTTGTCGCGGTTGACGATTAATTTCTTCAGGTGTTCATTGATAACTGGATTTCGTTTGTCGATGAAATGCACCTTCTGATCTTGGAACGCGTAGTTCTTGAAATAAATTGGGTTTAGATGCGTAAAAATGATGGGGTAGATCCGCCTCCCATCTTTTTTCATATCGTCGATAAGATTTGATATGTAATACTGGGCTGCCGTGAGATTTCCGTCATCAAGGTAGTCGAAAATTTCATCAATTATAAGGATGCAGTTGTGCTTGCCGATCTTCCCCCTGATCCGCTGAATCATTGCCGCGAATGTCAATGAGTCGCGCTGACCATTTGAAATATGTAACGCATTAGGAAAGTCGACGATCAACGCGCCCTTGTGCTCTTTCGGCTTGACTTTCTTCCATGTCGTGTCGAAAGATGATATGAGCTGACTGTACACCTCTTTGTCCCGAACGTATTGGGCATATGTGCACGCGTTCTTAAAATCTTTCGGATCCTTCGCATAGAGGATGCATAGCTGATACGCAGAAAACAAACTGTCTACACGCTCTTTAATCTCTGGAACATGATGGGTCACGATATCAGCAATCTGGCTCAAACAGGAAATTTCGTTGATCTTGGCTTCACAGTTAACTTTGACCCAAGCGCGAATAGCACTCGCGTCTCCGTCCTGTGCATTGATCTCCTCTCTGATACACTCCAACTTCTCCTGAATTTTGACGCCGGAAAATTTGCTCAGCGTCGCGAATTCATCGGAAATCGCATCGATTGCGGCAATATTATTTAAAACACAATCGATCCCGATAAGAAATTTTCCATTTTTCCCGAATGCCTTTCGATTCTCCGCTATACCATAACTAAAATGCACGGTGGGAGGGATCTTATCAACCAGCACAATCTCATTTATTTTCAACGAGGCAGACGCGGTCGTGAACCCGCCAATGTTATTTTTCACAGCTTTGGCTTTGAGTCTGCTGTTGATCACATAGACGTCCAAGACCTTCGAAATGTCATTTTTCGTCTCATCCGCCGTCAGAACGCTAATTTGACCCGCGACGTCCTTCAACTCAATAGTTAACACCGGCTTATTGGCTTTGCTGGCCTCGTGAAGGTGGTCATCCTCCAGCTTAAGCCTTGCCTGGTTTAAACTCGCGAACGCTGCTGTTATCGAGCTCTTCCCAAAACCATTAGGTGCAACCAATAAAGATGGCTTGTTCGGAAGAATTTCAGCCTCGATATCGCGAATTTTTGCACCTTTTACGTTTTCGACTTTTATGCGAAGAATTGTCATATCCGCACCTCGCTGTAAATGTGCTGTTTAATTCTGAAGGCATGTCCGCAAAATCATACACTCCCTACGTTTGCCAAACGCTTGAACGACATAGGGAATAACAGGCCATCAGTCGATGCGTGCCCTTATTTTGCCTGCTTGCTCTATTATTTTTCTGCTTTGGCCGATCATCTGCCGACGAATGTCGCCGCGTGAACGGCCGCTGCACCTCGAAAGCTGCCGTAGAGGCGGAACTGCTCCGAGCGGCGCCATTGGGTCGCCAACGGCCATCCCCCCCGCCCCAAACCAATCCCCCCTACTTCATCGCGACAAGCGGCCCGACAAACGCCTCGAAATGCGGCAACCAGATCGGGATCGCCTCCTTGACCGCGAACATCCCGTGGCCGTTCTTGCCGAACGGCGGCTCGACGATCATCTGCCCGTGCCCGCCCGCCGCCTGAAACGCGGCAAACCACGTCGCCACGACTTCCGGCGCGAAATACTTGTCGTTCTGCACGTAATGCCAGAGCACCGGCACGCGCGTCGTGCTCGCGAAATGCCCGATCGTGTCGGCCATCTGCCGCGGATCGCACGGCATGCCGGGATGCGTCGCGGGATTCCCGCCGCGCCCGCCCGAGAAGTTCACCACCGCGACCACGCCCTGCGGCGCGTAGCTCGCCGCCGCCAGCGACGCGAAGCCGCCCGCCGATTGCCCGACCAGCACGACGCGGCTTCGATCCACCTGCGGCAACGTCTGCGCATACCGCACGGCCGCGAGCACATCGCGCGCGGCCTGCTGGCCGGCAGCGAGGTAATCGGGATGCCGGCACGACCCCGCATCCTCTTCGTCGACACCGCCCGTCGCACCATACCCGCGACGGATCGGCACGATGACGGCGAAACCGTGCTGCACGAACGTCCGGATCTGCGGCAACGCGCGGTAGCGTCCCACCTTCGGCCGTGCGCGCGGATCGGGCGGGCTGCCGTGGCTCAGCACGATCAGCGGAAAAGGCCCGGGGCCGTCCGGCATGTAGGTCGTGGCGACGATGTCGCGTGTGCTCCCCCCTTCGTCGACCGGCACCTTGACGACGGTTTCATGCAGATCGGGGGCAATGGCGGTGTCTTCGACCGCCGTCGCCGCGCAGCCGGCGACGGAAGCGATCAACACGCCCGGGATCAGCGCCCGGCACAGGGGGATGGCGATCGAGTTTCGGCGAACGACGATGCTCATGGGCAATCTCTCCACGAATCCAGGGATGACGGGCGAGGCTGTGGCGATGCGTACCGCGAAGGCGACAGTGTATCCGTGCGGCGCCGCAACCGGGCCGGCCGCATGCTTACAGCCCGCACCGGCCGCACACCCGGCACCGGCATCCTGATCGTCACCCGCCATCACCACCGGTAACTGACATCCCCCGTCACCGTCAGCCGCGTGCCGTAGAAGCATCCTCCCGCCGAAAAACACGACGACACATAAGTCCGGTCGAACAGGTTGTTCACGTGCGCCGCGACGCGCCACCCCTTCCACGCCGGCCGCTCGACACCCAGGTCGTACGACAGCCCGAGATCGAAGAGCACGACGGCCGGCACGTCGAACGTATTGACGTTGTCGCCCGCGCTGCGCCCGACGTAGCGCATGCCGCCGCCCACCCTCAGCCCGCGCAGGCCCGGCCGGTCGACCGCGTAGTCGAGCCACAGCGACGCCAGATGGCGCGGCACCGCCGCCACGCGCTTGCCGACGACGGCCGCGTCCGTATCGGCCTGCACCGTCGTGTCGAGATACGTGTACGCGGCGATCACGTCCAGTTGCTTCCAGACGCGCGACCGCCCTTCCAGCTCGATCCCGCGCGAGCGCACCTCGCCCGTCTGCACGTTGAAGAACGGATGCTCGGGATCGGCGGTCAGCACATTGCGCTGGCGAACGTCGAACGCCGCGATCGACGCGTTTTGCAACCGGTCCGGCGACTGGTAGCGCAGCCCGACCTCGAACTGCTTCGCCTTCGTCGGCGTGAACGGCTGGCCGTCGAAGCGCGTGCCGAGCGCCGGCTCGAACGACGTCGAATAGCTCAGGTACGGCGCAAAGCCGCTGTCGAACAGATAAACGGCACCCGCGCGCCCGGTGAACGCACGCGTGCTCTGCCGCACGCTCGCGGAGCGCAGCAGGTCGTCGGTCGTCGTGCGCGACCATTCCTCGCGCCCGCCGAGCGTGAAGACCCAGCGATCCCAGCGCACCTGGTCCTGCAGGTAGACGCCGATCCGGTCGGGTGTCTGGCGCGTCTGCTGCCCGATCGGCGGCGCCGTGAACGGCTGCCCGTAATCGGGCGCACGCGTATCGAGCGGCGGCGCCGCACCGAACCCCGATCCGACGAGGTTCGCCACCGCATGCTCGTACGACAGCCCGGCCAGCACCGTATGCTCGACCGGCCCCGTCATCACGCGCATCTCCGCCTGGTTGTCGAGCGCGAGATGGTTCACGTGCTCACGCGACCACGACAGCGAACGGTTCAGCACGCCCGGCGCCAGGTAAGGCGCGACGAAATTGACGGCCGCGCCCGCGAAGTCGACGTCGAGATGCGTATAGCGCACGTTCTGCCGGACTTTCCACGTCGAGTCGAAACGATGCTCGAACGCGTAGCCGATCATCGCCTGCGTGCGGTCGTACGTGTCGAAGCCGGGCAGCCCCGGATAGAAGCGCGTCGGCATCCGCCGGCCCGCGTCCGGCCACAGCGTGCCGAGGGCCGGCAGCCAGCCCGCGAAGTTGTTGTGCGGATCGCGCTGGAACGAACCCAGCAGCGTGAAACTCGTATCGGCGTTCGGCTGCCACGTCAGCGACGGCGCGACGACGATCCGCTGCTGCCGCGAGTAATCGATCTGCTCGTCCGCGCGGCGCGCGAGGCCGTCGATCCGGTAGCGCCACGTGCCGTCCTGCGTCACGGGCCCGCTGAAATCGAACGCAAGCTGCCCGCGATCGCGATTGCCGGTCTGCACGGCGAGCAGGTGCTGCGCGTCGCGCGTCGGCCGCTTGCTGACCATGTCGACGATGCCGCCGGGGCTCGCCTGCCCGTACAGCACCGACGCCGGGCCGCGCAATACGTCGATGCGTTCGAGCGTCCACGGATCGACGACGCTCGCGGCCCAGTTCACGCCTTTCGGCAGCGGCAGGCCGTCGAGCATCTGCGGATTGATCGCCGCCGCCGCGAACCCGCCGAAGCCGCGCAGGAACACGCTCTCGAGCACGCCGCCGGGGCGCGAGTCCGCGTACGTGCCCGGCGTGTAGCGCAGGCTGTCGCCGACGCTGTGCACATCCTGCCGGTCCATCTGTTCGCGCGTGACGACCGACAGGCCCTGCGGCACCTCGACGATCGCCGTGTCGGTCTTGGTGCCCGCGCGCGACACGTCGGCCGCGATGCCGTTCACGGGGCCGACGCCCGTCTCGCGCCGCCCGTCGACGACGATCGGCGCAAGCAGCGGCGCATCCGCGGGCTCGCCCGCGTCCGGCGCATCTTGCGCGGCAGCCGAAGCGGCGATCGGCATCGTAGCCGCGCAGGCCAGTACGGCCGCCCAGCCCGGCACGCGCCGCAACGCCGCGCACGGCAACGGAAATCCAGGCCGCGCATCGCGGCCGATGTGTGATCGATTCATGTCGGGTTATCCGGAAAGCGGAGACGGGCGTCGGCGGATACGTCGCGCCCTTGGGTACGGAGACGGGCCGCTCTTGCAACGGCGACCTCGACTGAACAGCGAATGCGAATCATTTACGCCGGCGCGACGCGGGTAAATGCCGGTGGACGCAATCGACGAATGTGCGGCATGCATCGATTGGCCGCAGGTTTATTCGTCTGACGTTAAAAAAATGTCACGTTTGAATGTCGTTATCCTGAACGACCAAATGAATGATCGGATGATAGGATAGCGACACCCTCAAGTTTCAAGCGACACACTTAATGTCAAGCCTGCCCCCGGCCACCCGACACTCCCTCGTCGATTCTGCGATCGAGATCCTCAAGTCCAATATCACTTCCGGCATCTGGCGCGTCGGCCAGCGCATTCCGACCGAGCTCGATCTCGCGAAGCAGCTCGAAGTCGGGCGCAACACGGTGCGCGAGGCGGTTCGTACGCTCGCGTATTCCGGCGTGCTCGAAGTGCGCCAGGGCGACGGCACCTATGTGCGCCGCAACGTCGATCCGGCCGAAACGATGCGCAACGTCGATCGTGCCGCGCGCAGCGACCATCTCGAACTGCAATGCATGCTCGAAACGGAATGCGCGCGCTACGCGGCGCGCCGGCGCACCGACGAGGATCTCGTGACGCTGCGCAAGCTGCTGAAGGCGCGCGGCGAGCGCGAAGCGTCGCGCGACGTGAAGAAGTTCGTCGAGCGCGACCGTGCGTTTCACATCGCCGTGGCCGCCGCCTCGCACAATCACGCACTCGAAGCGCTGTATCGCTATTTCTCGGGCTCGATCCTCGCGAACGTGGAAGACATCCTCGTCGAACTCGACGAGGCCGAGATTCCCGAGCCGGACATGCGGGCGCACCAGGCGGTGCTCGATGCGATCGAACAGCGCGACGAGAACAAGGCGGTGCGCGCGACGCTCGCGATCCTCAAGCCGCAGATGACCTGGCTCGAGACGCGCGAGGCGCCCGCCGCCTGACGGGCCCCGTACGCCCGGGTATGCCCGGTGCGCGCTACGCGGCGACGGCCTCGATCACGTCGATCTGCCCGTCCGGCGCGGAGCGCAGCCCCGCGGGCCGCCAGCCGGCGGCGGCGAGCAGCGCGTCGTATTCGTCCCGCGTGCGCTCGCGGCCGCTGCCCCAGCACATCATGTGGATGTCGTAGAGCTTCGAGAAATGCGCGACGCCCGGCGCCGGCACGACCCGCTCGATCACGAACACGCGCGCGCCGTCGCGGGCGCTTTCGCGTGCCCGCCTGAGGATCGCCACGCACTCGTCGTCGTTCCAGTCGTGCAGGATCAGCTTCAGCAGGTAGACGTCGGCGGCCGGCACCGCGTCGAACATGTTGCCGCCCGCCTTGCTGCAGCGCGCGCTCACGCCCATCCGCTGCGCCCAGTCGTCCGCGTCGCCGTCGATCACCTCCGGCAGGTCGAACACGACACCGGTCAGCGCGCCGAACCGCCGCAGCAGGCTGCACAGCATGTGCCCCTGGCCGCCGCCGATGTCGCACGCGTGCGTACCCGGCGCGAACGTAACGTCGCGCAACGCATCGACGACCTGTTCCGACTGCACGGTCGAGAAGCTCGACATCGCTCGCTTGAAATCGCTTCGGTAGCGTTCGTGATCCTTCGCATAGTCGAACGCCATCGCGCCGAACTCGCGGACGAAGCCGTTCTGCTGCCCCTCGCGCACCATGTCGGGCAGGTGCGCCCAGATCGCGTAGTGCTCGGAGCCCTCCTGCAACAGCACGAAATCGCGCAGCGTACTCGCGGCGTCCGCGTGCAGCAGCGCCCCCGACGCGGTGGCCCGGAAGCCGCGCCGCGTGTCCTCGTCGAGCAGCCCGAGCGCGGCGAGCGCACGCAGCAGCCGGTACAGCAGCGGTTCGTCGACGTCGAGCGTCGCCGCGAGCGCGGCCGACGAAACCGGTGCATCCGTCGTGACCGCATCGAACACGCCGAGCCGCGTGCCCGCATACAGGATCCGGCTGCGCCACCGCCCGAACAGCGTATCCAGCACCTGTTTTGCCGCATTTTCCATAAAGCACTCCTGAACAGGGTTCGACCGCGCCGGCGCACGATGCACCGGGCGATCGCATCGTCAACGAAGCAGGCGGATCACTGCTCGTGCAGGAATTCCCGGATCGGGTAGCCGACATGGCGCTGCGCATCGAGCGTATAGCCGAGGATGCGGTCGCCGCGCTTGAGCTCCGTGATGTTGTGCACGCTGCCTTTCGGCCCGAGCACACGCACGTGCCAGTCGTCCTGCGCAATGATGTTGATCGCGCGATTCGCGGCATTCTTCGCCTCGATCAGCAGCAGCGGCCGCGTCTCGACCTTCGCGCGCCCGACCACGACGCGGCGTGCCTTGCCCTGCACGTTGACGGCGAGGATCTCCGCGCCCGATTCGAGCTCGGCGAGGTAGCGGGTGCGGTTGTCCGGCGCGACGACATACGAATGGAGCGCGGCCGCGTTCACGCGGAACGGGCGCGTCGGCATGTACGGCAGCGGGTGCGTCTCGCTGCTGATCAGGATCATGCCGGTCGAATACGAGCCCACGAGGATGCCTTCGTCCTGCTCGAAGCGCGAGCAGGTGTCGACGCATACGCGCTCGCCCGGCCCCAGGTGCGTGAGCCCGACGATCTCGATTTCCTCGAGCTGCAGATCCTCGACCGTGTCACTGCAGATCGACACGAGCTGCGTGGCCTGCCCGACCTGCGTCGGCGTGAGCAGCACGCCTTCGGGGCCGCGCTGCAGCACGTTCAGCGTCACTTCGGCATCCTCCAGGTCGGCGACGACGGTGATCAGCTCGCCCGCCGCGCGATCGGCGGCCGCCAGCAGGATCTCGAGCGGGATCTTGCTCGGGTCCTGCAGGAATTCGACGAGCAGCCACGGCGTGGACACCGACAGCTCGCACGCGCGCGTGAGCGTCGCCTCGCCCGTCACTTCGATGAACACGCCCAGCTCGACGCCGTCCGGCACCGCGAAATCGACCGGCAGTCCGTCCTTCACGAGGACGATCTGCACCTGCTCGAGCAGCGCGGCATCGGCCGGCTGCCGATCGACGACCGCGACCTTGCACGCGCTCGGCGGCAGCCGCCCGGCCTGCTCCGCATCCTTCACGACGAATGCGGACACGCCGACATGCAGCGCTTCCTCGGTGATCTCGTCCGCGAGCTCGCCGATGTTGCGCAGGTCAATCCAGGAAAGCTTCTTCAAGGCCAATCTCCTTCGAAGGGGATAAAGCAGGTTGAATGACAGGGTGAAACTAGCGACTGACGGCAACGGCCGAACGCGACGCGGCGGCCCGCATCCGGCAATCCACCCAGCCGGCGCCCGGCTCGTAGCCGGCCAGCCGGACGCCGGGCGCGACATCGGCGAGCCCGACGGCCGTGCCGCCGTCGGTCCGGAACCGCACCGCGCGGTCGCCGCGCAGCACGACACGCGTGCTCGTGCCGGATGCGCTGCGCGTGTGCAACGCGACGAGCGGCGCGGATTCGATCCGCACGCGGCCGACCACGATCGCGCGCGTGTCGCCCGCCGCGCCGACCGTCAGGATCCGCTCGCCCGAACGCAGCAGCGAAAGCTGGCGCGCGCGGTCGCCGCCGCAGAACACGAACGATTCGGCCGAGCCGGCGTCGATGCCGAACACGAGCGGCCGGCCCGGCGGGTGCGCGGCGCCGGCCGCGACGACGAGCAGCATGCTGGTCGCGCTCGCGCCGGCCAGCACGCACTCTTCGCCGTCGAGCTGCGAACAGCCGTCGATCACCGCATGCAGCCCGACGCCGAGCGGCTCGACGCGCTGCACCTCGAATGCCTTCAGCTTCAGCGGCTCGCGCGAGCGCAGCTCGCCGCACGCGGCCAGCACGCCGCGCAACGCCGCCGCATCGCGCGGTGCGAACGCGATGTCGACCGGCGAATGCGCATGCTTGCGCGCGAGATAGGCCGCGCCGTGCGGATCGGCGAGCGAGACGACGATGCGGCACGCGGCGTCGCGGACACCCTCGAGCAGGCGCTCGAGCGGCATCGTGGTCGCGAGCGCGTAGTCGAGCAGGACGAGCGCGTGCCGCGCGATCGCGGCGCGCGCGGCATCGAAATCGGCCGCGCCGTCGATCCTCACGCGAACGCCC
>NZ_LDVA01000299.1:0-52764 GCF_050768715.1 Burkholderia sp. ZZQ-2
CGGCACGCCGAGTTCGCCCAGCAGCGCGACCAGCCCGGCATTCAGCGCCAGGCAGGCCGGATCGGCCGCGAGCTCCGCGACGATCAGCCTCGCGCGCGGCAGGCTCGGCCACCACGCGATCCGCTCGACCGGCAGCAACGGCAGCGCATGGGCGGCCGCGAGCGCAGGCAGATGCGCGGCCAGCGCCTCGCATCGGTCCCGTTCGATCGCGCCGATGAACGCGAGCGTCATGTGCAGTTGCGCGGACTGCGTGCGCCGCGCTCCGCGGGTGACCGGCAACGCGTGCAGCGCGTCGCGCGAGGCCGCATCGGGCATCAGCGCGACGAACGCACGGAGCCGGTCGCCGTTCATGACTCGCTCACCGCGGCACGCGGGGCGCGTGCCGTTTGAGCCGAAGCGGGACGCTGCGGCAGCGGGCCGTGCTCGCCCCACACGTCGGCCGGCAGCACACGCGCGAGCTCGGGGATCGTGTTGCGCGTGAACACCGGATCGGCGATGCCCGCCGCGCGCTGGCGACGATAGTCGGCCCACGCGGCGTGCGCATGCTTGCCGAGCGCGAGGATCGCGATCAGGTTGATGATCGCCATCAGCCCCATGCTCGTATCGGCCATGGCCCAGACGAGCGGCAGTTGCCCGACGCTGCCGAACATCACCATGCCGAGCACCGCGACACGGAACAGCGGCAGCACGCCGCGCCGCTTCGTGATGAATTCGACGTTGCCCTCCGCATACGCGTAGTTGCCGATCACCGACGAAAACGCGAGGAAGAAGATCGCGACGGCCATGTAGATGCCGCCCCAGTCGCCGACGTGGCTCGAGATCGCGCGCTGCGTGAGCGCCGCGCCTTCCATCCCCGTGCCGAGCTCGTACTGGCCCGACAGCAGGATCACGAACGCGGTCGCGCTGCAGATCACGATCGTGTCGACGAACACGCCGAGCATCTGGATCAGCCCCTGCGTGACGGGGTGCCGCGTGCTCGCGGTCGCGGCCGCGTTCGGCGCGCTGCCCATCCCCGCTTCGTTCGAGAACAGCCCGCGCTTCACGCCGATCGCGATTGCCTGGCTGACCGCGTAG
Organism: Burkholderia sp. ZZQ-2; assembly: GCF_050768715.1. Classification (NCBI taxonomy): domain Bacteria; kingdom Pseudomonadati; phylum Pseudomonadota; class Betaproteobacteria; order Burkholderiales; family Burkholderiaceae; genus Burkholderia; species Burkholderia sp. ZZQ-2. The sequence continues at coordinate 1,075 of NZ_LDVA01000299.1, forward strand.
CCGGTCAGGCCGCCTGCCGCCTGCTCGAGACCGAATGCGCTCCTCACGATCAGCGCGATCACGTCCGGCACGAGCGCGATGTGCGTCGCGACCGCATAGACCGCGAGCGCGAGATAGCCGATCGCCATCAGCGGCACGATCACCTGCGCGACCGTCGCGATACGGCGGATGCCGCCGAAGATGATCGGCGCGGACAGCAGCACGAGGCCGAGGCCGACCGTCTCGCGGCTCCAACCGAACGACGTATGGAATGCGTCGGCGATCGCGTTCGCCTGCACCGCGTTGAACACGAAACCGAACGCGAGGATCAGCGACAGCGAGAACAGCACGCCGAAGCCGCGCGAGCGCAGGCCCGTCTGGATGTAGTACGCGGGGCCGCCGCGATAACTGCCGTCCGGGTGCGACACCTTGAAGATCTGCGCGAGCGTCGCCTCGACGAACGCGGACGACATCCCAACCAGCGCCGTCATCCACATCCAGAAGATCGCGCCCGGCCCGCCGACCGTCAGCGCGACCGCGACGCCCGCGATGTTGCCGGTGCCGACACGGCTCGCGAGCCCGGTCGCGAACGCCTGGAACGACGAGATGCTGCCCGGCTCGCCCTTGCTGCCAACCAGTTTCATGCTGAGGAACAGCGCCTTCAGCTGGATCATCCGGAACCGCAACGTGAACCACGCACCGGCGCCGAGCAGCAGCGCGATCAGCACGTAGTTCCACAACACGCCGTTGACGGCGTCGATCAGCCCATGCAGGAGTGCTTCCATCCGGTTTCCTTGTAAATAGGGTCAGTCATGAGCGTCGACCGCGAACGCGGCCGAGGGGCGACATGATATGACAGTTTCCAAGGAATATTACAAAACGAAAGGATTTGGGATGACGAGAAATCGCATCCGGATGTCATCAGGTTAGACGACGCTTCGCGAAAATGATGCGTGTCGGCACGGCAAGGCAGCCCGATCGGACGGCGCCGTCTCGCACGCGAAACCGGCGCGCCCCGGCTGGCGCCGGCCATAAAAAAACCGGGCGCCCTTTCGGACGCCCGGCTTTCGTCGAAACCCGCTCGCGATATTCAGCTCAGCGCGGCAGGTTCGAATGCCCCATCAGGTACGCATCGACCGAGCGCGCGCACTGGCGGCCTTCGCGGATCGCCCACACCACGAGCGACTGGCCGCGACGCATGTCGCCCGCGGCGAACACCTTGTCGACCGACGTGTAGTACGAGCGATCGCCTTCGGTCGCCGCACGCGCGTTGCCGCGCGCGTCCTTCGCGACGCCGAACGCTTCGAGCACCGGCGCCGCCGGCTGCGTGAAGCCCATCGCGAGCAGGACGAGATCGGCCTTCAGTTCGAACTCCGAGCCCGGCACTTCCTGCATCTTGCCGTCCTTCCACTCGACGCGCGCGGCGATCAGCTTCTCGACCTTGCCGTTCTTGCCTTCGAGACGCTTCGTCGCGACCGCCCAGTCGCGCTCGCAGCCTTCCTCGTGCGACGACGACGTGCGCAGCTTGATCGGCCAGTACGGCCACACGAGCGGCTTGTTCTCCTCTTCCGGCGGCTGCGGCAGCAGCTCGAACTGCGTGACCTGCTTCGCGCCGTGACGGTTCGACGTGCCGACGCAGTCGGAACCCGTATCGCCGCCGCCGATCACGATCACGTGCTTGCCCTTCGCGAGCAGCTGGTCGGCGAGCTTGTCGCCCGCGTTCACGCGGTTCTGCTGCGGCAGGAAGTCCATCGCGTAATGCACGCCGGCGAGCTCGCGGCCCGGCACCGGCAGGTCGCGCGGCGTTTCCGAACCGCCCGCGATCACGACCGCGTCGAATTCTTCCTTCAGCGTGTCCGGAGAAATGGTTTCCTTCGCGAGGCTGCCGATCGACTCGGGCAGCGGATCCTTGCCGATGAACACGCTGGTGCGGAACGTCACGCCTTCCGCTTCCATCTGGCGCATGCGGCGGTCGATCAGCCACTTCTCGAGCTTGAAGTCGGGGATCCCGTAACGCAGCAGGCCGCCGACACGATCGTTCTTCTCGAACACCGTCACGTCGTGGCCCGCGCGCGCGAGCTGCTGCGCGGCGGCGAGGCCCGCGGGGCCCGAACCGACGACCGCAACCTTCTTGCCCGTCTTGTGCTCGGCCGGCAGCGGCTTCACCCAGCCTTCCGCCCAGGCCTTGTCGATGATCGCGTGCTCGATCGACTTGATGCCGACCGGGTCGTTGTTGATCCCGAGCGTGCACGCCGCCTCGCACGGCGCCGGGCAGATGCGGCCCGTGAACTCCGGGAAGTTGTTGGTCGAGTGCAGGACTTCGATCGCCTGCTGCCAGTCCTGGCGGTAAACGAGATCGTTGAAATCCGGAATGATGTTGTTGACCGGGCAGCCGTTGTTGCAGAACGGGATGCCGCAATCCATGCAGCGTGCGCCCTGGACCTTCGCGTCCGCGTCGGTCAGTGCCGCGACGAATTCCTTGTAGTGCTTCACGCGCGTGAGCGGTGCTTCGTACGCCTCGTGGCGGCGTTCGAACTCCAGAAAACCGGTTGCCTTGCCCATAAGGTGCTCTTCTGTTCGGTGTATCGGGTGGGGGAGCCGCGCGCGGCCGTCAGGCGCGCGCGGCATTCGCTATGTCGTTCGTCGCTCAGGCGGCCAGTTCTTCCTTCGCCGCCTTCTTCGCACCGATCTCGCCCAGCGCGCGCTTGTATTCGTGCGGGAACACCTTCACGAACTGGCGGCGCGCCGCGTCCCAGTTTTCCAGCAGCGACTTCGCGCGCGGCGAACCCGTGAACTGGAAATGACGCTCGACGAGCCCCTTGAGCAGCGCTTCGTCCGTCGTGCCTGCGTGCCAGAGTGCGCGGTCGACCGTGCGCTCCTGCTCGGCCTGCTGCAGCACCGGCTCGAGCGCGACCATCGACTTGTTGCACTTCGCCGCGAACGTGCCTTCCGGATCGTAGATGTACGCGAGACCGCCCGACATGCCGGCCGCGAAGTTGCGCCCGGTCTCGCCGAGCACAACGACCGTACCGCCCGTCATGTATTCGCAGCCGTGGTCGCCCGTGCCTTCGACGACCGCCGTCGCGCCCGAGTTGCGCACGCAGAAGCGCTCGCCCGCGACGCCGCGGAAGAACGATTCGCCTTCGATCGCGCCGTACATCACCGTGTTGCCGCAGATGATGTTTTCCTCGGACTTGCCGCGGAAGTCGTTGGTCGGACGGATGATGATCCGGCCGCCCGACAGGCCCTTGCCGACGTAGTCGTTGCCGTCGCCGACGAGGTCGAGCGTCACGCCCTTCGCGAGGAACGCGCCGAAGCTCTGGCCGGCCGTGCCCTTCAGCTGGATGTGCACCGCGTCGTCGGCCAGGCCTTCGTGGCCGTGCTTCTTCGCGATCACGCCCGACAGCATCGCGCCGACCGTGCGGTTCACGTTGCGCACCGGCTGGATGAACGATACGTGCTCGCCGTTCTCGATCGCCGCCTTCGCCTTCTCGATCAGCACGTGATCGAGTGCACGCTCGAGGCCGTGATCCTGCACGTCGACGTGGCGCGGTGCGACGTCCTCGCACTCTTCCGGCTGGTAGAACACGCGCGAGAAGTCGAGGCCCTTCGCCTTCCAGTGCTCGATGCCCTTGCGGGTGTCGAGCAGGTCGGCACGGCCGATCAGGTCGTCGAACTTCGCGACGCCGAGCTGCGCCATGATCTCGCGCACTTCCTCGGCGACGAAGAAGAAGTAGTTCACGACGTGCTCGGGCTGGCCCTTGAACTTCGCACGCAGCACCGGATCCTGCGTCGCGACGCCGACCGGGCACGTGTTCAGGTGGCACTTGCGCATCATGATGCAGCCTTCGACGACGAGCGGTGCCGTCGCGAAGCCGAATTCGTCCGCGCCGAGCAGCGCGCCGATCACGACGTCGCGGCCCGTCTTCATCTGGCCGTCGGCCTGCACGCGGATCCGGCCGCGCAGGCGGTTCAGCACCAGCGTCTGCTGCGTTTCGGCCAGGCCGAGTTCCCACGGCGTGCCCGCGTGCTTGACCGACGACAGCGGCGACGCACCCGTGCCGCCGTCATGGCCGGCGATCACGACGTGATCGGCCTTCGCCTTCGCGACACCGGCCGCGACCGTGCCCACGCCCACTTCCGACACGAGCTTCACCGAGATGCTCGAGCTCGGGTTCACGTTCTTCAGGTCGTGGATCAGCTGCGCCAGATCCTCGATCGAGTAGATGTCGTGGTGCGGCGGCGGCGAGATCAGGCCGACACCCGGCACCGAGTAACGCAGCTTGCCGATGTACTCGGACACCTTGTGGCCCGGCAGCTGGCCGCCTTCGCCCGGCTTCGCGCCCTGCGCCATCTTGATCTGGATCTGGTCGGCCGACGCCAGGTACTCGGCGGTGACGCCGAAGCGGCCCGACGCGACCTGCTTGATCTTCGAGCGCAGCGAATCGCCGTCCTTCAGCGGAATGTCGCTGACGATCTCTTCGCCGATCACCGACTTCAGCGTCTCGCCCGACTTGATCGGAATGCCGCGCAGCTCGTTGCGGTAACGCTTCTCGTCCTCGCCGCCTTCGCCGGTGTTCGACTTGCCGCCGATCCGGTTCATCGCGATCGCGAGCGTCGCGTGCGCTTCGGTGCTGATCGAACCGAGCGACATCGCGCCCGTCGCAAAGCGCTTGACGATGTCCTTCGCCGGCTCGACGTCGTCGATCGGAATCGCCTTGGTCGGCTCGACCTTGAACTCGAACAGGCCGCGGAACGTCATGTGACGCTTGGTCTGGTCGTTGATCAGGTGCGCGTATTCCTTGTACGTCTGGTACGAGTTGCTGCGCGTCGCGTGCTGGAGCTTCGCGATCGAATCCGGCGTCCACATGTGGTCTTCGCCGCGCACGCGGTACGCGTACTCGCCGCCCGCGTCGAGCATGTCGCGCAGGACCGGGTTGTCGCCGAATGCGTCGCGGTGCAGGCGGATCGCTTCTTCCGCGACTTCGAACAGGCCGATGCCGCCGACCTTCGACGCCGTGCCCTTGAAGTACTTCTCGACGAGGTCGCTCGACAGGCCGAGCGCTTCGAAGATCTGCGCGCCCGTGTACGACATGTACGTCGAGATGCCCATCTTCGACATCACCTTCTGCAGGCCCTTGCCGACCGCCTTCGTGAAGTTGTAGACGGCCTTCTCCGGCGACAGGTCGCCCGGCAGGCCTTCGGCCATCTTCGCGAGCGTTTCCATCGCGAGGTACGGGTGCACGGCTTCCGCGCCGTAGCCCGCGAGCAGCGCGAAGTGGTGCGTCTCACGTGCGGAGCCCGTCTCGACGACGAGGCCCGTGCTCGTGCGCAGCCCTTGCTGGACGAGGTGCGTGTGGATCGCCGACGTGGCGAGCAGCGCCGGGATCGCGACATGCTCGGCGTCCGTCTTGCGGTCGGACACGATCAGCATGTTGTAGCCCGACTTCACCGCGTCGACGGCTTCCGCGCACAGCGACGCGAGACGCGCCTCGATGCCTTCCTTGCCCCAGGCGACGGGATAGCAGATGTTCAGTTCGTACGCGCTGAACTTGCCGCCCGTGTACTGGTCGATCGCGCGGATCTTCGCGATGTCCTTGAAGTCGAGCACCGGCTGCGACACTTCGAGACGCATCGGCGGGTTGATGTTGTTCGTGTCGAGCAGGTTCGGCTTCGGGCCGATGAACGACACGAGCGACATGACCATGTTCTCGCGGATCGGGTCGATCGGCGGGTTCGTGACCTGCGCGAACAGCTGCTTGAAGTAGTGATAGAGCGTCTTGTTCTTGTTCGACATGACCGCGAGCGGCGAGTCGTTGCCCATCGAACCGACGGCCTCTTCGCCCTGCTGCGCCATCGGCGCCATCAGGAACTTCAGGTCTTCCTGCGTATAGCCGAACGCCTGCTGGCGGTCGAGCAGCGCGGCGCCCTGCGTACGGCCGGCCGCGACTTCCTCGGCCTTCGGCTCGATCTCGTCGAGCTTGATGCGCACCGCGTCGATCCAGCTCTTGTACGGCTTCGCGTTCGCGAGGTTGTCCTTGAGCTCCTTGTCGTCGATGATGCGGCCGTGTTCCATGTCGATCAGGAACATCTTGCCCGGCTGCAGGCGCCACTTCTTGACGATCTTCGATTCGGGGATCGGCAGCGTGCCGGCTTCCGACGCCATGATGACGAGGTCGTCGTCGGTGACGATGTAGCGCGCCGGACGCAGGCCGTTACGGTCGAGCGTCGCGCCGATCTGGCGGCCGTCGGTGAACGCGATCGCGGCCGGGCCGTCCCACGGCTCCATCATCGCGGCGTGGTATTCGTAGAACGCGCGGCGGTTCTCGTCCATCAGCGTGTGCTGTTCCCATGCTTCCGGGATCATCATCATCACCGCGTGCACGAGCGGGTAGCCGGCCATCACCAGCAGTTCGAGACAGTTGTCGAACGAGGCCGTATCGGACTGGCCCGGGTAGATCAGCGGCCACAGCTTCGGAAGATCGTCGGCGAGCACGTGCGACGCGATCGCGCCGGTACGCGCGTTCAGCCAGTTCACGTTGCCCTTCACGGTGTTGATCTCGCCGTTGTGCGCGATCATCCGGTACGGGTGAGCCAGCTCCCATGCCGGGAACGTGTTGGTCGAGAAGCGCTGGTGCACGAGCGCGAGCGCCGACACGACGCGCGTGTCCTGCAGGTCGCGGTAGTACACGCCGACCTGGCCCGCGAGCAGCAGCCCCTTGTAGACGATCGTGCGCGCCGACATCGACGGCACGAAGTATTCCTTGCCGTGCTTGAGCTTCAGCGCCTGGATGCGGTGGCTGGCCGTCTTGCGGATCACGTACAGCTTCCGCTCGAGCGCGTCCGTCACCATGATGTCCTTGCCGCGGCCGATGAAGATCTGACGGATCAGCGGCTCGCTCGCCTTCACGGTCGGCGAAATCGGCATCGCGTGGTCGACCGGCACGTCGCGCCAGCCGAGCACGACCTGGCCTTCGGCCTTCACCGTGCGCTCGAGCTCCTGCTCGCACGCGAGACGCGATGCGTTTTCCTTCGGCAGGAAGATCATGCCGACCCCATATTCGCCGGCCGGCGGCAGGTTCACGCCCTGCTTCGCCATTTCCTCGCGATAGAACGCGTCCGGAATCTGGATCAGGATGCCTGCGCCGTCGCCCATCAGCGGATCGGCACCGACCGCGCCACGGTGATCGAGGTTCTCGAGGATCTTCAGACCCTGCTGAATGATCTCGTGGCTCTTCTTGCCCTTGATGTGAGCGACGAAGCCGACGCCGCAGGCGTCGTGTTCGTTTTGCGGGTCATACAGACCTTGTGCGGCGGGCACCGCGGCGAGCGGCTGCTGGTGGTCGTTCATGGGGACACCGTCGTAAAGGGGGCCTGGAGGCCGTTGAACCATTTTCTTGTTGCCGTCGATCCCGCTCCCGACGGGAGACGGCGCGGCCGACAGTGGGTGGGCATGCTTCGCCCGGGCCACCGGAATTCGGAATATACGCGACGAATCAAGGGAATAGCAACAAAAACCGCTTGATCGAACCCCAATTAAACGAATGCTTCGATCTGGTGCTGTTTTATTGGGGTCGTATCGTTTTGGTGCAAAAAGAAGCGGCGCCCGCAGCGCCGCTTCTGGCCCGCCTTTCCGGCGTTACTGCTGGATCGGCGGCGTGTTCTCGCGCACCTTTCTGGGGCGTCCGCGCGGCAGCGGCGACACGCGCCGGTTCGCCGTGCGCGCCGCCCACTCGCGATAGTTCTCGCCGCCGAGCACCCAGCCTTTCAGCGTCGCCTGCTGCAGCTGGTCGGCCTGCCGCTCGTCGAGCGGCTGCTCGCACAGCTCCTTGTACGCGCGCTGGCGGTCGAACGGCGTATTGCCGAGCGCCCAGTAGAGCGGATGGTCGGTGATCAGGCTGTCGACGGTGAGCCCGACGTGATGCCGGTAGCTCGACCAGCGATAGGCGTCCGGCGTCGCGACCAGCTGCGCGCGCACCGGGCTCATCTCGACGACGCGGCTCGCGAGCAGGAAATAGCGCTCGCCCTCGATCACGGTCGCGCGATAGCGGCCTTCCCACAGGGTGCCGCGCCGCGAATAGCGCCGGTTGAAATGCGCGACGTAGCGGCGGCCGACAGCCTGCATCGCTTTCGGCAGGCTCGCCTCGTCGCTCGGCGTGACGAGCAGTTGCACCTGGCGCGGCAGCAGCACGTAGGCGTGCACCGACAGGTGATGATCGCGCGCGGCGGCCTTCAGGCAATCGATGAAGAGTTCGTAGTCCTGGTCGTCGACGAACGCGGGTTGCTGATCCAGGCCGCGCAGTATCACGTGCTGCGGCTGGTCGGGAACGTAGAGTCGTGCTAACCGTGCCATGCTGAATGTCCGTTTGAACGCGTTAGGAAATACCCGAGGGTCCGGAAGTGCGCACTTGCACAGAATGCCCGTCCTGTCGGTGCGCGGATGCGTACGGTCGTACTAATCCTAGGGTGAAAACTCTAACTTACGAGCTTGTTTGGTTTTAAACGCAGTCGTCATAATGAGCACGCCTTAGATCGGAGGAGACACAATGAAACGAAAACTGGCCATTACGGGGGCTGCAGCGCTCGCATTTACGTTTGCGGGCGGTACGGCACATGCACAATCCGCAGGTGATTTCTACGTCAGCACCGGCTGGCTGCACCTTGCGCCGCAGGACAGCAGCGACCCGCTGTTCCTGTACGGCGTAGGCGGCACGCCGATCAACCAGTCGGTTCCCAACACCGGCGCCGGCATCAGCGACGCCGACACGCTCGCACTGGCAACCGGTTACTTCGTGACCGACCACATCGCTACCGAGTTCATCGCCGGCATCCCGCCGAAGTTCGACATCACCGGCAAGGGCCAGTTCTCGCGTTTCGGTACGCTCGGCCGTGCGTACCAATGGAGCCCCGCGCTCCTCCTGAAGTACTACTTCAACGACGCCAACGCGAAGTTCCGTCCGTATGTCGGCATCGGCGCTTCGTATATCTGGTTCACCGGCGCAAAGATCACGAACAGCGCATTCGAGAACGGCGTGCTCGGCGGCCCGACCAACGCGCAGACCAGCAACCAGTGGGCGCCCGTCTTCAACGCCGGCTTCACGTACAACTTCACGAAACACTGGTTCGCCGGCTTCTCGATGTCGTACATCCCGGTGAGCGTGACCGCGACCTTCACGACGGCCAAGCGGACCCAGGTCGGCACGCTGACCGAAACGTCGAAGGCTCACATCTCGCTGAACCCGATCGTCACGTACCTGAACGTCGGCTACCGCTTCTAAGCGTAGTCGAATATTTGGGGAATGGTTAATCCTGCTGCAATTTGTAGCGGATTTTTCCTGACGTAACGTCTCCACGATGTAAAACGCCCCGGCGGAAATCCCGCCGGGGCGTCGTTTTTTTGTCTCAGGGTCTTCCCGTACGCGCCGCCGCGCGGGGCATTCCGCTACGCGATGTCGTCCAGCGCATCGGGGGCAATCAGGTCGATCCGGTCCGTGCAGACCGCGTCGACACCCCAGCGCGCAAGTTCGCGAGCCCGTTCGAGGTCGTTCACCGTGTAAACCAGGATGCGCAGGCCGGCCGCCTTGATCGCGCACACGAGCGGTTCATCCAGCCGTTTGTGGTCTGCATGCAACGAAACGCAGCCGAGCGCGCCGACAACCTGCGCATGCCAGTCGTCCGGCACGGCCTCGTAAAGCATCCCGCGCGGCAGCGCCGGCGCCGTCGCGCGTGCCTGTTGCAGCGCATCGAACGAGAACGACGACAAGAGCGGCGCCACCGCGGCGTCGCGCCAGTACGCGGCCGCGTCGGCCGCCACGCGCTGCCCGGTCTCGCGCTCGCGCCCCGGGCACGGCTTGATCTCGACGTTGGCGGCCAGCCCGTGCGCGATGCAGCGCGCCGCCGCCGCCTCGAGCGTCGGCATCCGCTCGCCCGCGAAGCGCGCGTCGCGCCACGCGCCGGCATCGAGTGCGGCCAGCGCCTCGTATCGCATGCCCGCCGCCGGCCCGTGACCGTTCGACGTCCGGTCGACCGTGTCGTCGTGCAGCAGGAACGTCACGTCATCGGCCGACAGCTTCGCGTCGAATTCGACCATCCGGTGGCCACGGCGCGCGCCCTCGTCGAGCGCGGCGAGCGTGTTCTCCGGCGCGAGCGTGCCGCCGCCGCGATGGGCGACGACGCGCGGATAGGGCCAGTCGGTACGGGTTGTCATCGTCGGTCTCCCGGCAGGTGCAGCAGGTTCAGCCGGCACGCTTGCCGGTCTCCGGATCGAAGAAATGCAGCCGGTGCGCGGGCAGTGCTGCGGCCAGCGCCGTGCCGCGCGCGGGGCGGTCCGCGTGCGGCAGGCGCACCGCGACGTCGTGGTTGCCCCAGCGGCCGTGCGCGAGGTTGTCCGCGCCGAGCAGCTCGCACGAGTCGACCGGCAGCGTCGCCTGCGCGACGCCCGGCTGCGGTGTCATGTGCTCCGGACGCACGCCGAGCACCCAGTCGCGCCCGGTGGCGATCTCGGCGCCGATGCCGGGCGAACCGGCGACCGGCAGCGCGGGGCCGCCGCCCGCGACCGTAAACGTCGCGCCGTCGTCCGACAGCCGGCCGTGCATCAGGTTCATCGCGGGCGAGCCGATGAAGCCCGCGACGAACACCGTTGCCGGCTTCTCGTACACGTCGACCGGCGCGCCGATCTGCTCCGCGTAGCCGCGGTTCATCACGATCACGCGCTGCGCGAGCGTCATCGCCTCGATCTGGTCGTGGGTCACGTAGACGCTCGTCGTCGCGAGCCGCGCATGCAGCCGCTGGATCTCGAGCCGCATCTGCACGCGCAATTTCGCGTCGAGGTTCGACAACGGCTCGTCGAACAGGAACACCGACGGCTCGCGCACGATCGCGCGCCCCATCGCGACGCGCTGCCGCTGGCCGCCCGACAGCTCGCGCGGGCGCCGCGCGAGCAGCGGCTCGAGTTCGAGGATCTTCGCGGCCGCCGCCACCCGCGAGTCGATCGTCGCGCGCTCGATCCCGCGGATCTTCAGCCCGTAGCCCATGTTCTGCGCGACCGTCATGTGCGGATACAGCGCATAGTTCTGGAACACCATCGCGATGTCGCGATCCTTCGGCTCCAGCGTGTTGACGACGCGCTCGCCGATCGCGATCTCGCCGTCCGTCACCGTCTCGAGCCCCGCGATCATCCGCAGCAACGTCGACTTGCCGCAGCCCGACGGGCCGACCAGCACGATGAATTCGCCGTCGGCGATCTCCACGTCGATGCCATGCAGCACGTGCTGCTTGCCGTCGTAGGATTTCCTGACGCCCTTCAAGCTCAGCGCAGCCATACCTGGTCCTTCTCCCGGTTACCGTCCGTGGTTCATTTCTCGGAATCGACGAGGCCGCGCACGAACCAGCGCTGCATCGCCAGCACGACGACGAGCGGCGGAATCATCGCCAGCAGCGTCGCCGCCATCACGTATTGCCATTCGGTCGCGGCGTCGCCGCTCGCGATCATCATCTTGATGCCCACCACCGCCGTCGACAGCGATGCCTCCGTCGTGATCAGGATCGGCCACAGGTACTGGCTCCAGCCATAGATGAACGTGATCACGAACAGCGCCGCGATGCTCGTCTTCGACAGCGGCAGCACGACGTCCCAGAAGAAGCGCATCGGCCCCGCGCCGTCGATGCGCGCGGCGTCCATCAGTTCGTCGGGCAGCGTCATGAAGAACTGCCGGAACAGGAACGTCGCGGTGGCCGACGCGATCAGCGGCAGCGTCAGCCCGGCGTAGGTGTTCGTCAGATGCAGCGTCGACACGACCTGCACGGTCGGGAAGATCCGCACTTCCACCGGCAGCATCAACGTGACGAAGATCAGCCAGAACGCCGTGTTGCGGAACGGAAAGCGGAAATAGACGATCGCGTACGCGGACAGGATCGACACCGCGATCTTGCCGACCGAGATGCCGAGCGCCATCGCGAAGCTGTTGACGAGCAGGCGGCCGAACGGCGCCGTCGCGGCGCCGCTGCCGTGGCCCCAGATATAGGCGATGTTCTCGAACAGGTGCGTGCTCGGCACGAGCGACAGCGGCACCGTGAGCACTTCCTGCGCGCTCATCGTCGCCGCACAGAACGCGACGTAGACGGGGAACACGATCAGCACGACGCCCGCGATCAGCACCGCGTGGCAGAACAGGTCGAAACCCTTGCGATTTTCGATCATGCGTATTGCACCCTGCGTTCGACGAAACGGAACTGGATCACCGTGAGCCCGACGACGATGATCATCAGTACGACCGACTGCGCGCCGGAGCTGCCGATGTCGAGCCCCTGGAAGCCTTCCGCGTAGATCTTGTAGATCAGCGTCTTCGTGCTCTGCGCGGGGCCGCCGCCGGTGGCCGCGTCGATCACCGGGAACGTGTCGAAGAACGAATAGACGAGGTTGACGACCAGCAGGAAGAAACTGGTGGGCGACAGCAGCGGCAGCACGAGGTTGAAGAAACGTCGCACCGGCCCCGCGCCGTCGATCGCCGCCGCCTCGATCAGCGAACGCGGAATCGCCTGCAGGCCCGCGTAGAAGAACAGGAAGTTGTAGCTCACCTGCTTCCACACCGACGCGAGCACGACAAGGAACATCGCCTGCCCGCCGTTCAGCGCGTGATTCCACACGATGCCGCCCTTCGCGAGCGCATAGGTGATCAGGCCGATGCTCGGATTGAACAGGAACGCCCACAGCACGGCGGCGATCGTCGGCGCGACCGCGTACGGCCAGATCAACAGCGTGCGATATGTGCGCGCGCCACGGGTCACGCGGTCCGCGCACGCGGCGAGCAGCAGCGACACGACGAGCCCGCTCACCGTGACGAGCGTGCTGAACACGAGCGTCGTGCGGAACGAATCGAGATACAGCGGATCGGCGAACAGGTGCGTGAAGTTCGCGAAGCCGACGAATTCACTCGACGTGCCGAACGCGTCCTGCATCTGCGTCGACTGCCATAGCGCGACGCCGGCCGGCCACAGGAAGAACACGGCGGTGATCGCGAGTTGCGGCGCGATCAGCAGGTACGGCAGCAGGCTCGTGCCGAAACGGGAACGGGATTGCATCGCGGATATCCGGTCAGGCGAAACGGAAAGGAAACCGCGCCGCCGGCCGGCCCGCGCGCTTGCGCGGCGCGGCCGGCGGCACGAACGCGATGCGCGCTCAGCTGCCCGACTTCTCGAAGCGGCGCAGCAGCTCGTTGCCGCGCGAGGCCGCCGAATCGAGCGCGTCCTTCGGCGATTTCTTCTGCGCCCAGACCTGTTCGAACTCCTCGTCGACGACCGTGCGGATCTGCGGCATGTTGCCCAGGCGCAGCCCCTTCGTGTACGGCAGCGGCGGCTTGTTCAGCATCTGCTTGATCGCGGTTTCGGCGCTCGGGTTCTTCGCGTAGAAGCCCTGTTCGCGCGTCAGGTCGTACGCCGCCTTGGTGACCGGCAGGTAACCCGTGTCCTGGTGCCACTTCGCGGCGACGGCCGGCGATGCGAGAAACGCGAGGAATTTCGCGACGCCCTTGTAGGTCGCCGGATCCTTGCCCGCCAGCACCCACAGGCTCGCGCCGCCGATGATCGCGTTCTGCGGCGCGCCCTTCACGTTCGCGTCGTACGGCATCATGCCCGTGCCGAAGCTGAACTTCGCGAACTTCTGCAGGTTCGCGAGCGCGCCCGACGACGTCGTCATGATCCCGCAGTCGCCGCTGTAGAACTTCGCCGATGCTTCGTCCTTGCGGCCCGCGTACGTGAACGTGCCGTCCTTCGCCATCTGCTGCAGGAACGACACGTGCGCGATCTGCTGCGGCTTGTTGAATTCGAGCACGGCGTCCGTACCGTCGAAGCCGTTGTTGCGGCTCGCGAACGGCAGTGCATGCCACGCGCTGTAGTTTTCGAGCTGGATCCAGCCCTGCCAGCCGGTCGTGAAGCCGCACGCCATCCCCGACTTGCGCAGTTTCTCGGCATCGTCCTTCACGTCGGCCCACGTCTTCGGCGGCTGGTTCGGATCGAGCCCGGCCTTCTTGAACGCGTCCTTGTTGTAGTACAGCACCGGCGTCGAGCTGTTGAACGGCATCGACACGAGATGGCCCGTCTTCGCGTCGCTGTAGTAGCTCGCGATGGTCGGCACGAACGCCTTTTCGTCGAGCGGCACGCCGGCCTGCCTGAACACGTCGTAGACGGGCACGACGGCCTTCTTCGCCTGCATCATCGTGGCCGTGCCGACTTCATAGACCTGGAGGATCGCCGGCGCATTGCCGCTGCGGTAGGCCGCGATGCCGGCCGCGAGCGCCTGGTCGTAGGTGCCCTTGAAGACCGGCACGATCTTGTAGTCGCTCTGCGACGCGTTGAACTGGTCGGCGATCGCGTTGACCCGCTCGCCGAGCGCGGCCTCCATCGCATGCCAGAACTGGATTTCCGTCGCGGCGAGCGCCACGTGCTGCACCCCGAACATCAACGCGCCGCCGAGCGCGATCGAACGAACCAGTGTCCCCGCAGGCTTCTTCTTCATCGACCTCTCTCCTATGAAAACGTTACCAACAGCGTGTGCAACATTCCCATCGCCATTGAACCGGCGAAGTCTAGTGATCGTTTGTGACAGTCAGTTGTCGTTGATGACGAACAGGCGCTGATACTCCTTCAGCGCGAAGCGGTCGGTCATGCCGGCGATGTAGTGCGCGACGAGGCGCGGCTGCTGCGCGGCGTCGTCGGACTGGTACGGCGGCGGCAGCAGCCGCGGATCGTCGATGAACGCATCGAACAGCCCGGTGACGACGCGCTGCGCCTTGCTCGCCATGCGCATCACCTTGTAGTGGCGATAGAGGTTCTTGAAGAGGAAACGCTTGAGGGCGGCCGCCTGGGCGGCAACGGATTCGCTGTGCGACACGAGCGGCGGCGCCGCGCGCACGTCGTCGAGCGACGCCGGTGCGACGCGTGCGAGATTGCGCGTCGTTTCGTCGATCAGGTCGACGATCAGCGTGTTGATGATGCGGCGCACCGTCTCGTGCACGAGACGGCGGCCTTCGAGGTGCGGGAACTCGGCGAGCGCCGCCTCGTAGTGGCGCTGCCACAGCTCGACTTCCGCGAGCTGCTCGATCGTGATCAGGCCGGAACGCAGGCCGTCGTCGACGTCGTGGTTGTTGTACGCGATCTCGTCCGCGATGTTGGCAAGCTGCGCTTCGAGCGACGGCTGGCGGCCCTGCAGGAAGCGCTCGCCGAGCGCGCCGAGCTTGCGCGCATTCTCGCGCGAGCAGTGCTTCAGAATGCCTTCGCGTGTCTCGAAGCACAGGTTCAGCCCGTTGAACGCGCCGTAGTGCTCCTCGAGCTCGTCGACGACCGCCAGGCTCTGCAGGTTGTGCTCGAAGCCGCCATGCTCGCGCATGCAGGCGTTCAGCGCGTCCTGCCCGGCATGGCCGAACGGCGTATGGCCGAGATCGTGCGCGAGCGAGATCGCCTCGACGAGATCCTCGTTCAGGCGCAGGTTGCGCGCGACCGAGCGGGCGATCTGCGCGACTTCGAGGCTGTGCGTGAGACGCGTGCGGAACAGGTCGCCTTCATGATTGACGAAGACCTGTGTCTTGTATTCGAGCCGGCGAAACGCGGTCGAATGGACGATGCGGTCGCGGTCGCGCTGGAATTCGGTGCGCGCCGCCGGTGGCGTTTCCGGATGGCGGCGGCCGCGCGACTGCGACGCGTGTGCGGCATACGGAGCGAGATGGGCTTCCAGCGCCGCCAGTGTCGGCGGCTCGGCCACCGGCGCAGCGGATACGCGGCCGGCTTCGGGCAGTGTGCTGCTGGATGTCTCGCTCACGTCTCCTCCATGTCAGGGGCGCCGTTGCATCCGGGCCGCCCGTTAGCGCGTCGTCTGCGCCAGTGTAGCGAATACGGCTTCGTCCGGCGCCTGCGTGATCAGCGTATCGCCGAATCGCTTCAGCAGGATGAACTTGATCGCGCCGGCCTCCGCCTTCTTGTCGACGCGCATCAGGTCCATGTAGCGCGCGTCGCCGAGCGCGGGCCCGCGGGTCGGCAGGTGCGCAGCCGCGATCACCGCATCGAGGCGCTGCCGCGACGCTTCGTCGAGCAGGCCGAGCCGCACCGACAGGTCGCCCGCCATCACCATCCCGCAGCCGACCGCCTCGCCGTGC
The DNA here is from genome assembly GCF_050768715.1 of Burkholderia sp. ZZQ-2. Lineage (NCBI taxonomy): Bacteria > Pseudomonadati > Pseudomonadota > Betaproteobacteria > Burkholderiales > Burkholderiaceae > Burkholderia > Burkholderia sp. ZZQ-2. The sequence continues at coordinate 17,199 of NZ_LDVA01000299.1, forward strand.
AGCCACTCGCCGTAGCCGAGCCCGGCTTCGATCGCATGACCGAACGTGTGGCCGAAGTTCAGGATCGCGCGCAGGCCGCCTTCGCGTTCGTCGGCCGCCACCACGCTCGCCTTGATCTCGCACGAGCGCTTCACCGCGTGCGCGAGCGCCGCCGGGTCGCGACGGTTCAGCGCGTCGACGTTCGCCTCGATCCAGTCGAAGAATGCCGCATCGGCGATCGCGCCGGTCTTGATGATCTCGGCGACACCGGCCGCCAGTTCACGATCGGGCAGCGTCGTCAGCGCGCCGATGTCCGCGATCACGGCCTGCGGCTGGTAGAACGCGCCGATCATGTTCTTGCCGAGCGGGTGGTTGATGCCCGTCTTGCCACCGACCGACGAATCGACCTGCGACAGCAGCGTCGTCGGCACCTGGATGAACGGCACGCCGCGCATGTAGCATGCGGCCGCAAAGCCCGTCATGTCGCCGATCACGCCGCCGCCGAGCGCGACGAGCGTCGTCTTGCGGTCCGCGCGGTCGGTCAGCAGGCCGTCGAAGATCAGGTTCAGCGTCTCCCAGTTCTTGTACGCCTCGCCGTCCGGCAGCACGACCGTCGACACGCGCTTGCCGAGCGGCGCGAGCGCCGCGCGCAGCGCGTCGCCGTAGAGCGGATCGACCGTCGTGTTCGTGACGATCGTGACGGAAGAACCCTTGATGTGAGGTGCGAACAGCTCGGCGCGGCCGATCAGGCCGGCGCCAATGTGAATCGGGTAGGCGCGGTCGCCCAGGTCGACGTTGACAGTAATCATGCTTGTAGCGGCTTGGCGATGACGCCCGCCAGTTCGAGTTGCATCAGCACCATGTTGACGAGACCGTTGACCGACGGACGGCCGGTCTCGATGACGAAATCCGCGCATTCGCGGTACAGCGGGTCGCGCACTTCATACAGCGCTTCGAGGCGCCCCTTCGGGTCTTCGGTCTGCAGCAGCGGGCGGTTCTTGTCCTTGCGCGTGCGCAGCCACAGGTCGTGCGGGTTCGCGCGCAGGTAGACGACGATACCGTTGCTTTTCAGGCAGTCGCGATTTTCCGGGCGCAGCACCGCGCCGCCGCCCGTCGCGAGCACGATGTTCTCGCGCTGCGTGAGATCGGCGATGACCTGCGTTTCGCGATCGCGAAACCCGGCCTCGCCCTCCAGCTCGAAGATCACCGGAATGCGCGCGCCCGTGCGGGCCTCGATTTCGTGGTCGGAGTCGAAGAACGTCCTGTCGAGACGACGCGCGACCGCACGGCCCACGGTGGTCTTACCCGCTCCCATAAGGCCGACGAAAAATACGTTTGCATGTGGGTCCCGCGCTTGCAACGGCTTCCTCTGCTTCAATCTTGCTGGTGTGTGGCGCAGCTTACTGGCAAAGCGGCTGCCTTGTCGAGCCTGCGCCGGCGGCTTCCGGCCCCGTTTTATCGGCATCCGCGCTGCCCATGCCGCGTGCATCGCAGCGCGCATCGACGACCGTCGGCGTGATGAAGACGACCAGTTCGCTGCGCTGGTCGCGTTGCGCGCGGTGCCGGAAAAGCGCGCCCAGAAACGGTATTTTGCCCAAGAGCGGCACGCGCGTCACATCGTTCCGGTTCAGTTGCTCATAGATCCCGCCGATCGCGACCGTCCCGCCGTTCTCGACCTCGACGCGCGTCTGTACGTGCTTCGTATGAATCGCCGGGCCGGCCGCCGTCGGCTCGCCGACGCTGTCCTTCGTCACGTCCAGGTCGAGCACGACGCGCCCGTCCGGCGTGATCTGCGGCTCGACCTCGAGCTTGAGCGTCGCCCGGCGGAACTGCACGCCGCTCACGCCATTGCCCACCTTCGCCTGGTACGGCAGCTCCGAACCCTGTTCGACGATCGCCTTGACGCGATCGGCGGTCACCACGCGCGGGCTCGAAACGATCTGGCCCCGCCCCTGCGCCTCGAGCGCGCTCAGTTCGACGTCGAGCACACGGCTGAGCGGCGCGGCAAACAGCGTGAAGCCGGCGGTCGCCGCTTCGAAGCCGCCGAGCGGCCGCCCGGCAAGGTCGAGCGCGTTGCGCGCGCCGCTCGTGAACGAGGCGCTTTCGCTGGCGCTCTCGCCCGACGGCGGCCGCGCCTGCGCCCTCAGCGCGACACGTGCGCCGAGATTGCGCGAAAAGCCTTGCTCGCCCTCGACGATGCGGGCCTCGATCCGGACCTGCCGCGACGGCCGGTCGATCGCATCGATCAGGCTCGCGATCTGGTCGAGGCGCGGCGCGAGATCGGTGACGAACAGCAGGTTCGTCCGCGGATCCGCCGCCGCGGCGCCGCGCTTCGACAGCAGGCGCTGGCCGGTTGCGCCGGCCAGCAGCCGTTGCACGTCCTGCGCGCGCGGGTAGCGCAGCGCGAACGTCCGGCTCGCAAGCGGCTCCAGATCCGCGGCCCGCGCGTGCATTTCGAAGCGCTCGCGTTCGCGCGCCGCCAGCTCGGCCGCCGGCGTGACCCATATCACGTTACCCCGCCGCGACATCGCGAGCCCGTGCGTGTCGAGCAGCGTGTCGAAGGCATCGCGCCAGCGGACATTGTTCAGACGTAACGTGACGGTGCCGCGCACCTGCTCGCCGACGACGATATTGAGCCCGGTGAACCGCGCGAATGCGTCGAACGCGGCCGCAAGCCCCGCTCCCTGCAGATTCAGCGAAATCCGCCGTGCGTCGTCCGCATCGCCCGGGTGCCGCGCGGCGGCATCGCCCATCCGGGCCGGCGGCGCCAACGGGATCGGCGGCCCCTCCAGCCCGGGGGCCGGGGCGGCGGCCTCCGCCTGAAGCGCCGTGCGAGCCGCCTGGTCGAACGGCGGCGGGCCGGCCTCCGCAGATGCGGGGCCGTCCGCCCCGTCCACCGCGCCTTGCGGCAACGGCAGGCCCGGCACCGGCATCTCCATCGATGCCGCTGGCCAGACGGCCGGCAGCGGCGGCAACGAGGCGCTTGCACCGGCCGCCGTCAATCCGGCCCAGACGGCGAGCGCCCGACATCCGTGCTTCATCATGGGTGCCTCCCGTCGTCCAGAGCGACTCGGTACGCGCCATCCGCCGTCGCGAGCGTCACGGCGACGGGATCGACTCGCACCACCCGCGCGGCCCCGAGGGCTTCGCCGGGCACCAGGGCAGCGAATGCGCCGCCACCGTCGTCGAACAACGCGAGACCAGCACGCCTGTCGCGAATCGTGCCGGCCAGGCGGGCAGCCGCCCCCTCCGTTTCCGACGAGCCGGCCCCGCCGAACGGATCGGCGCCGGGCGCGTCGGCCAGAACCGGCGTCTCCCCGCCCTTGGACGTCATCGCCGGCAACTCCGGAAACACGTCGACCGCCATCTCCACACGCGCGGCCTCCTTTCCTCGTTCGACACGCAGCGTGGTCGGCACCGCCAGCACCGGAAAACGCGCCAGCCATCCGACCATCTGCAGCAACGCGCGAAACCCGCCATCCGCGACGATGCGCACCGAGCGCTGCCCTTCCGGCACTGCCGCCTCGGCGCGCAGCGGTTCGATCGATACACTGCGCAGCCCGCTCGACGCGGCGTGATCGGCCAGTTCCAGCATCAACGCGGCCCATTCCGGCGCACGCGACGAGCGATCGCCGTCTGCCGCCGCCGGATGCGCGTCGTGTTGCCGTGCAGCGGCTGCGAGAACACGCCGCGCGTCGGCCTCTTGCTTCTGCGCCGCCGCCAGCAACGCCCGGCTGTGCGCGAGCCCGCTCCAGTCCGCAGCATTCGCCAGATGAATGCCGCCCGTCAGCACTGCCGCGAACGCGAGCACGCAGCCTGCGATATGCGCAGTCGCCGGCGACACGCGCCGCACGCCGTTCCGCCATCCTCCGCGATACGGTGCGGGCCGATGCGCGAGCGCCGTCATGCGCCACCTCCCGATGCTTTCCGGGACGGCATCGCGTCGTGCCAGCGCAACTGGACCGAGAACCGGAACGGCATCCCGCCGGCAGCGACCGGTGCATCCGGGGCTGGCTTCAACGCATCGATATCGATCCGCCAGCCACGCTGCTCGCGCGCCATCCCCGCAAGCCATCGCGCAGCCGCCCGGTAGCTCACGGCGCGGACATCGAGCACGGCACCGGCCGACGTCGTGCGCAGCGCATCGAGCCGAACCGTGCCGTCGTGCACCTGCGCCAGGGTCGCCAGCAGCCCCGCGACGTGCCGATAAGGTGCGGCGCGCGCGGCCACCTGCGCGTCACGCTGCGCGACGACGGCCGCCGCATTGGCGGCGCGTGTCGCGGCGCCCATCTGCGGCTGCAATTGCCGCAGCCGCGCCTCCACGATTGCGCGCTCCGCATCCACACGCCACCGCGCCCCGCTGGCGGCACCCGTCCACAGGCCGGCGCCGAGTATGCCGAGCAGAACCGCCGTACCGCACTGCGCGGCCCGACGACGTCGCAACGCCCGCGCCAGCCGCTCCCGGTACGGCAACAGGTTGAAGCCGCCCGGCTTCGCACGGAGGGCCATCATTCCCACACCCCGCGCAATGCCAGCCCGAATGCAACAGCCAATGCCGGGCCGCCCGGCGTGCCGGTGGACAGGCACGATTGCGCGCCCCAGCCCGCGCAGTCGAACGGCACCGCAACCGCGCCGACCACGTCGCCGATCTCGGCGACGGACGTTTCGAAGCGGGCGATACACCGCTCGTCCCCGGCCACGAGGACACAGCGCACGGCCCCGAGCGCGCGCCGGCGCAATGCATCGGAAAACGCCCCCGGCACCACGCCGGACAGCGTCAGCACCGGTACGGCCGACGGACCGTCGATTCGCCAGCCCTGCACGCCCGAGTCATGGAACCAGAGCGCCGCGCAGGGGCCCGCCTGCGCGTCGAGTTCGCATTGCGCCGCATAGCGCAACGCACGCAGCGCGGCGGCCGATTCGCCGTCGACCACCGTCAGATCGACACCGGCCTGCGCGGCCACATCGACCCGCCGTTCGATCAGCGCCAGCGAGGCCACGGCAACCTCGATCTCCCCCGCACCGCCCTCCTGCCGCCAGTCGAACGCGAGACTGTCCGGCGCGAGCCCCGAAATGCGTTCGGCCGCCTGCCGCGCGGCGTCCTCGATGTCGTCCCGCCCGGCCAGGTCCAGCATCGCGGTGCGCATCTCGTCATCGGGCAACGCCATCACGCCGCGCGCGCCGCACCGCACGTCGGCCGCCGACAGTCTCGACACGGCCGCGGCCAGCGCCCGCGCGACCGCCGCCCAACGCGCATCCTCCGGGCCACCCGCCAACCCGACCGGCTCCCGCTCCAGCCCCTCGACGCACACCTCGGCGCCCCGGCCGCGCCGGCTCAGCACGACCACCCTCACCTCGTCGGCACCGACGTCGATTCCCGTCGACCGGTGCCCGCCCTGCGCAAACCGCGCTCGCCATCTTCCCGCCATCCCAGCCTCCCGAGATCGTCGCGGCCCACGCCGCGCTTCCGGGACTGATTCTGCAAAACGGCGCGTCGGGCCGACAGTCGGCCTAACGGCCAGCATCCGCTCGCGACGGCCGCGCGCGGGCTATGCTGGAAGTACGCCGGCCCGCGGCTTCAGGGCGGGCGGCCCCCGCGTCAGGACCGGTCTTACCGGGCAGCTATAATCGCGGGACTGTTTTCCGGTATGCCTATGCAATCCACGACTCCTACGTCCCCGCCTCCCGCCCCGGAGCCAAAGAAGCGGCCCTGGTGGCAAAAAGTCCTGCTCGGATTCGCCACGATGTGCGTGGCGCTCGTCGTGGCCGGCGGCCTCGTGCTCGGCTACGCGCTCGTCGTCGCGTGGCCGAACATGCCGTCGCTCGATGCGCTGACCGACTATCGCCCGAAGGTGCCGCTGCGCATCTATACGTCCGATCACGTGCTGATCGGCGAATTCGGCGAAGAGCGCCGCGACGTCGTCCATTTCAAGGACGTGCCCGACTCGCTGAAGAAGGCGATCCTCGCGATCGAGGACGCGCGGTTCTACGATCACGGCGGCGTCGACCTCACCGGTATCGTGCGCGCCGGCTTCGTCGCGCTGACGAACGGCCATGCGTCGCAGGGGGCGAGCACGATCACGATGCAGGTCGCGCGCAACTTCTTCCTGTCGAGCGAGAAGACCTACACGCGCAAGATCTACGAGATGCTGCTCGCGTACCGGATCGAGCGTGCGCTGACGAAGGATCAGATTCTCGAGGTCTACATGAATCAGATCTATCTCGGCCAGCGCGCATACGGCTTCGCGAGCGCCGCGCGGGTCTACTTCGGCAAGGACCTGAAGGACATCACGCTCGCCGAAGCGGCAATGCTCGCGGGGCTGCCGAAGGCGCCGTCCGCGTACAACCCGGTCGTGAACCCGAAGCGCGCGAAGGTGCGCCAGGAATACATCCTGCAACGGATGCTCGAGCTGAACTTCATCTCGCGCGAGCAGTACGACGAGGCCGTCGCACAGCCGCTCGTCGTCAAGGGTCCGGGCCGCGATTTCAGCGTGCACGCCGAGTACGTCGCGGAAATGGTCCGACAAATGATGTACGCGCAATACCACGAGGAAACCTACACGCGCGGCTTCAACGTCGTCACGACGATCGACTCCGCGGATCAGCAGGTCGCCTATACGGCGCTGCGCAAGGGCATCATGGATTACGAACGCCGGCACGGCTATCGGGGGCCGGAAGGCTTCATCGAGCTGCCGGCCGGCGCCGACGACCGCGAACAGGCGATCGACGATGCGCTGCTCGAACACCCCGACAACGGCGAACTGATTGCAGCGGTCGTCACGGCCGCGAACCCGCGCCAGATCACGGTCGCGTTCATCGACGGCAGCAATGCGACGATCGAAGGCGACAACCTGCGCTTCGCGTCGGGCGCGCTGTCGGCCAACGCGCAGCCGAATCGCCGCATCCGCCCGGGTGCGATCGTCCGCGTCGTGAAGAACGACACCGGCAAGTGGTCGATCACGCAGTTGCCGCAGGTCGAGGGGGCGTTCCTGTCGATCGTCCCGCAGGACGGCGCGATCCGCTCGCTCGTCGGCGGCTTCGACTACAACAAGAACAAGTTCAACCACGTCACGCAGGCGTGGCGGCAGCCGGGTTCGTCGTTCAAGCCGTTCATCTATTCGGCGTCGCTCGACAAGGGCCTCGGGCCGGCAACGGTGATCAACGACGGTCCGCTGTATTTCAGCGCGGCCGAAACGGGCGGCCAGCCGTGGGAGCCGAAGAACTACGGCGGCGGCTTCGAAGGCCCGATGTCGATGCGCACCGCGCTGCAGCGTTCGCGCAACCTCGTGTCGATCCGGATCCTGAACCACATCGGCACGAAGTACGCGCAGCAGTACATCACGCGCTTCGGCTTCGACGCGGAACGCCATCCGGCGTACCTGCCGATGGCACTCGGCGCGGGCCAGGTCACGCCGCTGCAGATGGCGGGCGCGTATTCGGTATTCGCGAACGGCGGCTACCGCGTCAATCCGTACCTGATCGCCGAAGTCACCGATCCGAACGGCGCGATCGTCGTGCGCGCGCAGCCGCTCGTCGCCGAACAGAATGCGCCGCGCGCCATCGACGCGCGTAACGCGTACGTGATGAACAGCCTGCTGCAGAGCGTCGCGCAACGCGGCACGGGCGCACGGACCAACGTGCTGAAGCGCACCGACCTCGCGGGCAAGACCGGCACGACGAACGACTCGCACGACGCGTGGTTCGCCGGCTACCAGCACACGCTTGCCGCGATCGCGTGGATCGGCTACGACAATCCGCGCAGCCTCGGCGATCGCGAAACGGGCGGCGGCCTGTCGCTGCCCGTCTGGATCGACTACATGGGTGCCGCGCTGAAGGGTGTGCCCGAGTTCAAGCCGACGATGCCGGACGGCGTCGAATCGCTCGGCGGCGAGCTGTACTTCACCGAGTTCGCGCCGGGTCACGGCTTCGTGTCGACGGTCGGCGTGCCGCAGGCACCGGCCGCGCAGAACGTCGATGCGACCGTGCCGCACGTCGACGAGCAGGAAAAGCAGGACATCATGAACCTGTTCCAGGCGCACTGACTCTCGGCCCGGACATGAAAAAAGCGCCCCGCGGGGCGCTTTTTTCGTTGGGTCACGCGTCGGGGCGGGGCCCCGATCGTCATGCGCTGAACGTGATCGGCAGGCCGGCCTGCTGAGTCGCGTATTCGGTGAGCGCCGAGAAGAACTCGGTGCCCGTGCGCGTATCGCGCCATGCGCCGTCGATGAACCGGTAATGGAAACCGCCGGCCTTCGCGGCGATCCACACTTCCTTCATCGGCGGCTGCAGGTTGACGATGATCTTCGAGCCGTTCTCGAACGTCAGCGTCAGGACGCTGCCGTTGCGCTCCAGATCGATGTCGTGATCGCCGTCGTTGGCGTCGTCGACGGTACGCTCGACGGCCGCCAGCACGGCCTCGGCACGGGTCAGGTATTCGGTATCGGACATGCTAAACTCTATCGGTTCAATTGTTCAGGGACGATCATGCGAGTCGTTTTCCGGATGAGCGCGATTGTAGCGGCTTTGGCGATTCTTGCCGGCTGCGGTCAAAGCGGCGCGCTCTATCTGCCCACCGTGCCTCCGCTGCCCAAGCCACTCCAGCAGCAGGACACACCGCCGTCGGACGTGAAGCCGACCGATGAAAACGCGTCGTCCGACAGTGTGCCCGATTCGTCCGGCACGCCGCTCATGCTGTCGCCCGAATTGTCGAGCGGGGCATCCGCCACGGCTGCACCGGCATCGAGCCCGGCCGTCGCGAAGTAACGACGCGCCGCCTGCGCAGGCTCGCGAAACGAGGCGATGACTTCCCGGTCATCGCCTTTTGTTTTTGGCTGCGCCGTCACGCGCGCACGCGCCGCCATCCCCATGCAACCACCCGCCAGCCGAGCAGCGCGACGACGATCGCCGCATACAGCTTCGGCTGCGCGAGATTGTGCTTGCCGGCCCTCATCCACCAGAAGTGCAGCACACCGAACAGCGCAATCGCGTAGATCGCGCTGTGCAGCGTCGCCCAGTGGCGGCCGAGCCGGCGCACCATCGCGCGCGGCGACGTTGCCGCCAGCGGAATCAGCAGCACGAACGCGGCGAAACCGACCGTGATGAACGGGCGCTTGCCGACGTCCTTCAGGATCGCGACAACATCGAACCACTTGTCGAACCACAGGTAAGTCGTGAAGTGCAGCGTCGCGTAGAAGAACGCGAACAGCCCGATCATCCGGCGAAAGCGCAGCAGCGTGGCGAACCCCGTCATGCGCCGAAGCGGCGTGACGGCGAGCGTGACGCACAGCATCACGAGCGTCCAGAGGCCCGTCGAGCGCGTGATGAACTCGATCGGATTCGCGCCGAGCCGGTCGGTCAGCCCGAACAGCACGAGACGCGTGAGCGGATAAAGGCCCGCTGCGAATACCAGCACCTTGGCCGGCGCGAGCCAGCGCGGCGCGGCGGAGCGAGTCGCGCCGGCCCGCACGGCACGTGCAGCCGGGCCGGCGCCCGCCGCACGCGCGGGCGTCAGCGTCGAAGGAGGCATGTCGTTTCTCACCTTCGCCCTCAGAAATTCTTCTTCAGGTCCATGCCCTGATACATCGACGCGACCAGGTCGCCGTAGCCGTTGAACATCAGCGTCTTGCGCTTCGGCGTGAAAAAGCCGTCCTCGCCGATGCGCCGCTCGGTCGCCTGGCTCCAGCGCGGATGATCGACGTTCGGGTTCACGTTCGAATAAAAGCCATACTCGCTCGACGCATACGTGTTCCAGCTCGTCTTCGGCTGCTTGTCGACGAAGCGAATCTTCACGAGCGACTTCGCGCTCTTGAAGCCGTACTTCCACGGCACGACGATACGCACCGGCGCGCCGTTCTGGTTCGGCAGCACCTGCCCGTAGACGCCCACCGTCAGCAGCGTCAGCGGATTCATCGCCTCGTCCATCCGCAGCCCTTCCGAGTACGGCCAGTCGAGCACGGGTGTCGACAGGCCGGGCATCTGCGACGGGTCGGCCAGCGTGATGAACTGCACGTATTTCGCATTGCCGGTCGGCTGCACCCGCTTGATCAGCTCGGACAGCGGCACGCCGATCCACGGGATCACCATCGACCATCCCTCGACGCAGCGCAACCGGTACACGCGCTCCTCGAGCGGCGCGAGCTTCAGCAGTTCGTCGAGATCGAACACCTTCGGATGCAGCACCTCGCCCTCGACGCTCACGCGCCACGGGCGCGGCCGCAGCGTGCCCGCATTCTGCGCGGGGTCGCTCTTGTCGGTGCCGAATTCGTAGAAGTTGTTGTAGGACGTGATGTCCTTGAACGGCGTCACCTTGTCGGCCGCGACGAACTTCGGGTTCGTTTTCGCCGCGAGCTTCGCTGCCCGCGCGTCGGGCGACGCATAGGCGGCAAATGCCGCGCCGCTGCCGCCGAGCAGCCCGCCCGCCGCCGCGAGGCCGGCCGCCTGCAACACGCGCCGCCGGTTCTCGAAGACCGCGCGCGGCGTGATTTCGCCGGGCGCGATATCGCCACCGGTCAGTACGTTCAGCAAAGGGCGTTTGATCCACATCGTGCTGCTCCTCCTGCCTGCGCCGCGCGCAGCTTCATGGGCGTTCGACCCGACTCATCTTGCGCCGTTCGCCGGCCGGACCGCCCGTCCGTTACAAAAGAAAACCGCCGGGCACGCAGTGCACCGGCGGTCTCATAGTCGGACGAGCAGCGGGAATCTTACAGCTTGCCGTAGCTGTGCAGCCCGGACAGGAACATGTTGACGCCGAGGAACGCGAAGGTCGTCACGAGCAGGCCCGTCAGCGCCCACCACGCGGCCACCGTACCGCGCAGGCCCTTCATCAGGCGCATGTGCAGCCACGCCGCATAGTTGAGCCACACGATCAGCGCCCAGGTTTCCTTCGGGTCCCAGCTCCAGTAGCCGCCCCATGCCTCGGCCGCCCACAGCGCGCCGAGGATCGTCGCGATCGTGAAGAACGCGAAACCGACCGCGATCGACTTGTACATCACGTCGTCGAGCACGTCGAGCGTCGGCAGGCGATCCGCGAGCACGCCGCGCTCCTTCATCAGGTACGCGACCGACACCATCGCCGACAGCGCGAAGCTGCCGTAGCCGATGAAGTTCGCGGGCACGTGGATCTTCATCCACCAGCTCTGCAGCGCCGGCACGAGCGGCTGGATCTGCTGCGCATCGCGCGCGACCGAGTACCACATCAGGAAGCCGACCGCCGCGCTGATCACCAGCAGCACGAACGCGCCGAGCGAACGTGTCCCGTAGTGGCCTTCGTAATAGAGATAGAGCAGCGCGGTGATCAGGCTGAACAGCACGAACACTTCATAGAGGTTCGACACCGGAATGTGCCCGACATCCGCACCGATCAGGTAGGACTCGTACCAGCGCACCATCAGGCCGGTGAAGCCCATCAGCACGGCAACCCACGTGAGCTTCTGGCCGATCGCGGAGCCCGATTCCGAGCGCGCGAGCAGGCCGATCCAGTAGAAGATCGTCGCGAGCACGAACAGCGCGCTCATCCACAGGATTGCCGACTGGCTCGACAGGAAGTACTTGAGGAGGAACGCCGAATCGGCGCGCGCGAGATCGCCCTGGTAGATCTGGATCGACAGCAGCGCCAGCACGGCGATCGACGCCATCATCAGCCGCGCGGGCTTCCAGCGCCAGCCGAGCGCGACGAGCGCCGGCACGGTGCCGATCATCACCGCCTTGTCGTAGTAATCCATGTGCGCGTTGTAGTGCACGAGCGCATAGCCCGCGCCCACCACGAGCGCCAGTGCGAACAGCCAGTCGAGCAACGACAGGCGCGCGAGGAACGGACGATCGTCGAACAACGGTGCCGTGACCGGCGCCTGGGCCGACGCCCGATGGGAAGAGGAAACTTGCGTGAGATCCATGATGTTACCGGGTGGAATTCTCGGAATCGGAACCGCCGCCGGCAGGCAAACGGGCCGTCGATGCCGCACCGGCCGGCGCGGCGTCGCGAGGTGCGGCGTGCAAGGCAGCACCGGCCGCGTCGCGCGTCTGCACGTATTCTTTCTCGAAATCGAAGGTCTTGCGGGCCGTGGACATTGCCATCACCACATCGACGCCCGAACCGGCGTCCTTCAGCCAGAACCAGAGGCGCCGCTCGCGCACGTAGAACATCGAGAAGATGCCGGCGACCAGCAGCAGGCTGCCAAGATACACCAGATTCTTGCCGGGTGCGCGCGTCAACTGAAATACCGAAGCTTGCACCTGCTTGAATGAGTCAAGCTGCAAATAGACCGGCGATCCATACAAAAAGCTGTCGGATAGCGCGTTGATCGCGTTCTGTACGAAACGGATCGTGTCGGTACCCTGCTGCGCCGCCGGCTCCCCCGCACGCTCGCGCGCGATCTGCCAGACCTCCCACATCGAGCCTTCGAGCATCCGCAGCAGCAGGCTCGCGGCCTTCTCCTGCTCGGCCTTGGGCACCGAGCGGTCGATGAACGTCGCCACGGCCTGGAAGCCGCCGATCGGCTGGCCGTCGGCGCCGCGGCCGACGCTGTCGTCGCTCGCCGCAAACAGGGTCAGCACCTTCAACGCGCTGTCCTGCAGGCGGCCGCGCAGCGATGCGTCGGTGCCCGGCAGCGAACGCTGCGCGAAGCGCGCGGCGGCTTCGGCGCGCACGGAAGGATCCTCGAGCGCGGCGCGCAGGTGCATCCATTCGCCGATCGAATCCTGGCTGTCGGCCGGAATCCGCATGTAGCGGAACGGGTCGTTCGGGCTCGTGCGCACGCCGGCGAGGAACACGCGCTCGCCGTTCATGTCGACGGGCAGCATGTAGTTGTTGAATTCGCGCGCCTGGCCGTCCTTGCCGCGGATCTTGTACTGCACGGACGGGCCGATGTTGTGGAGCTGCGTCGGCTTCGACGTCTTCGCGCCGGAGCCGAGCCGTTCGTCGAACACTTCCCTCAGCGAGCTCGTCGTCGCCACACCACGCACGTCCGGCTTGCCGTTCGCGTCGGCCATGTTCTCGACGTTGATCGCGCGGAAATCGGCGAACTCGATCGTGTCGCCGTCGGCGCCCGGCATCTGCAGCGGCGCCGAACTGCCGATCGTGCCCTGCACGGGGAAAGTCTTCGCGTTGCCGCCCGTCATCGGATAGGCCGTCATCTGCATCTGCGAGCCGCCGTCCTGGAAGCTCGACTGGTAGATCGACACGCCCTTGTACGTGAACGGCTTGTTGACCTCGACGCGCGCCGGAATTTTCCGGCCGGTCTCGCGATCGATCACGACGATGTCGCTCGCGAACAGTTTCGGCATGCCCGTCGTGTAGTAGTCGACGATGAACTTGTTGAGCTGGATCGAGAACGGCAGGTCCTGGATCAGCGAGCCGCTCGGCTGGTTCAGGATCGCGGTCGACACGAACTGGCCCTCGGGCACCCACGCGTAGCCGCGGAACGTCGGGTTCGACGCGGACAGGCGATGGTCGGGCGAGATCTCGCTGATCGTCGCGCTCGTGTTGACCGGGCTCTTGCCGAACATCCACATCTGGAATTTGATCGGCAGGTTGCTGTCGAGCAGACCGCCGATACAGATCACGACGATCGCGAGGTGCGCGGAGATATAGCCCCACTTGGTCATCGCGCCGCGCTTCGCGGAGATCAGCGTCGCGCCGTCGTTTTCACGCACGACGTGCTTGTAGCCGGCCTTGGTGACGAACGTGGCGAGCGTTGCCGTGACGGTCGCGCGCGTGCCGGAAGCCGTGTACTCGGCCTTGTGGTGGAAAGCCCGCAGGCTGCCTTCGCGAACCTTGTCCTTCCAGCTCTTCGCATCGGCGAGCATCTTCGGCGCGTTGCGGATCACGCACAGCGAGATCGACACGACGAGGAAGATCAGGATCAGCATGAACCACCACGCGCTGTACACGTTGTACAGGCCGAGCGAGCGGAAGATGTCCGCCCAGAACGGCCCGAACTGGTTCACGTAGTTCGGATACGGATCGTCCTGGGTCAGGACCGTGCCAATGATGCTCGCGATCGACAGCACCACCAGCAACGCAATCGCGAAGCGCATCGAGCTCAGCAGCTCGACCGCGCGCTTCGACGCACCCTGACTCGACTTCGACTGCAACCCCGACGTGGTAACGCTCATTCAAACTCCGACTGACAACAAAAAAGGGCAAGGCGGCCGCGACTGCGCGGCGCCCCACCCTTTTCTTGTTCTGACTCCGGCCGCCCTTCGGGCGTCCGGTCATTTCCTTCGCGGCTGACCGCTCAACGCAGGCCCGCGATGTAATCCGCGACGGCCTTGATCTCGTTGTCCGACAGCCGCGTCGCGATCTGATGCATCGCCTCGTTGTTGTTGCGTGCGCCGGCACCCTGCTGGAACGCGGTCAACTGCGCGACCGTGTAATCGGCCCACTGTCCAGACAGACGCGGGTACTGGACCGGGAGACCCTGCCCTGTCGGCCCGTGGCAGCTCGCGCAGGCGGGTACGCCCTTCTCCGCGATGCCGCCGCGATAGATCTTCTGGCCGATCGGCACGGTCGCCGCATCGCGTGCGGTGCCGAGCTTCGTCGTCTGCGACCCGTAGTACGCGGCGACGTTGCGCATGTCGTCCGCGCTCAGCGCGCTCGCGAATCCGACCATCACTGCGTTGGTCCGCACCGGCCCCTTCGCGCCCGGCTGCGTCTTGAAGTCGTTCAACTGCTTGACCAGATATTCGGGATGCTGGCCGGCAAGCTTCGGGAAACTGCCCGACGCGCTATTGCCATCGGCACCGTGACACGATGCGCACACCTGCCCGGCAATCGCCTTGCCGCGGTCGAGATCCGGCTTTGCCGCCTCCGCCGCGTTTGCCTCCGCTACGAAACCTACGAACCCTGCTGCAACCTGAAGCACCATCAGAGACTTGCACAGTCGATTCATTCGCACACCCTGTTTCGTCTTGTGGGAATTTGAGGTTCTGCAAAAAACGACGGCGTTCAGTCTACCGCAGAAGCCACATAAAAGCGCGAGGCAGGCGCCCGGTGGCCTTCGGTAAAACCGCCGTATTGTACAATATCGCGTTGAAAGCTCCCGCGCCTATCGGGGCTACCCCGCCTCCACCAAGCGGCTCGCGCCGCCCGTCCTTCCGGTTCCCATGGCCTTTCTGCTCCATCAAGCCCGCTTCTACACGACCGTCAACCATCTGCGCGACCTGCCGCCGACGGTCCAGCCGGAAATCGCGTTCGCGGGCCGCTCGAATGCCGGCAAGTCGACGGCGATCAACGTGCTGTGCAACCAGAAGCGGCTGGCCTTCGCGTCGAAGACCCCCGGCCGCACGCAGCATATCAACTACTTCTCCGTCGGCCCGGCCGCCGAGCCCGTCGCGAATCTCGTCGACCTGCCCGGCTACGGCTACGCGGAAGTGCCCGGCGCCGCCAAGGCCCACTGGGAAATGCTGCTGTCGTCCTACCTGGCAACCCGCTCGCAGCTTTGCGGCCTGATTCTGATGATGGATTCGCGCCGCCCGCTGACCGACCTCGATCGCCGCATGATCGAGTGGTTCGTACCGACCGGCAAGCCGATCCACACGCTGCTGACGAAGTGCGACAAATTGACGCGGCAAGAAAGCATCAATGCGCTGCGGACCACGCAAAAGGGGCTCGATGCGTATCGTGACCAGGGCGTCCAGGGCAAGCTGACGGTCCAGCTGTTTTCCGCGATGAAGCGCACGGGCCTCGACGAGGCGCACGAACTGATCGAGAGCTGGGTGCGGCCGTCCGCCGCCGACGAAAAAAGCGAGCCTGTAGCACAATGATCGGGCAACGCGCGGCCGGGATCGGCGGCGCGCACCTGACGGCGCCTGCGGATTCGGCCGGCTCATAAAAAAACCCGCCGTTGAACGGCGGGTCAAACAGCCTAATCGAAAAACGACAGGCACCCGCTCAGGGAGGAGAAGCGGGGAGCTGCACGCGACGCGTGCCGCTCGATCGCTATCATATACCAACGCTCCCGAAAATGACCGAAGGGTTCCGTAAGGTCCTTCTTGCCCTGATTTCTACCCAATCGCCATGAGCTTTCATCCGCTTCATCGTCCGCGCCGGATGCGCCGCGACGACTTCTCCCGGCGCCTGATGCGCGAAAACCGCCTGACCACCGACGACCTGATCTATCCGGTATTCGTCGTCGAAGGCACCAACGAACGGCAGCCGGTGCCGTCGATGCCCGGCGTCGAACGCGTGTCCGTCGATCTGCTGATGCATGTCGCCGAGCAATGCGTCGAACTCGGCGTGCCTGTGCTGTCGCTGTTCCCGGCCATCGAACCGTCGGTGAAAACGCCTGACGGCCGCGAGGCAGCCAACCCGGAAGGCCTGATCCCGCGCGCGGTGCGCGAGCTGAAGAAGCGCTTTCCCGAACTCGGCGTGCTGACCGACGTCGCACTCGATCCGTACACGAGCCACGGCCAGGACGGCGTGCTCGACGAGAACGGCTACGTGATCAACGACGACACGATCGAGATCCTGATCGATCAGGCGCGCGCACAGGCCGAAGCCGGTGTCGATATCGTCGCGCCGTCGGACATGATGGACGGCCGCATCGGCGCAATCCGCGAGATGCTGGAAAGCGACGGCCATATCCATACGCGCATCATGGCCTATTCGGCCAAGTTCGCATCGGCGTTCTATGGCCCGTTCCGCGACGCGGTCGGCTCGGCGTCCAACCTGGGCAAGGGCAACAAAATGACCTACCAGATGGACCCGGCGAACAGCGACGAAGCGTTGCGCGAAGTGCGCCTCGACATCGACGAAGGCGCCGACATGGTGATGGTCAAGCCCGGCATGCCGTACCTCGACATCGTGCGCCGGGTGAAGGACGAGTTCCGCTTCCCGACCTACGTGTACCAGGTGAGCGGCGAATACGCGATGCTGAAGGCCGCCGCGATGAACGGCTGGCTCGACCACGACAAGGTCGTGCTCGAATCGCTGCTCGCGTTCAAGCGTGCGGGCGCCGACGGCGTGCTCACGTACTTCGCACTCGACGCCGCGCGCCTCCTGAAAGCGCAGCGCTGAGCCACGCGCCGGCAGCGCCACGAAAAACGGCGGGACACTTCGGTGTCCCGCCGTTTTCATTTGCAATCGGTGTACAAGCCACCGACAAGCGTGCGCTACACCGTTGGTACCGCCGCGCGATCGAGACTGCGCAGAAACGTCTCGGCCGCCTGATAGCCGACCACACGGCCGATTTCGTTGCCGTTGCGATCGAAGAAGATGATGCCGGGCGGCCCGAACAGGTTGAAGCGCTTGAGCAGCGCCTGATCGTCCGGGTTGTTCGCGGTGACGTCCGCACGTACCAGGTGAAGCTGCGCGAGCCGCGCCTGCACGCGTGAATCCGTGAACGTCAGATGCTCCATCTCCTTGCAGCTCACGCACCAGTCGGCATAGAAGTCGAGCATCACGGGCTGGCCCGACGTCTTCAGCAGCGCGTCGAGTTCGCCGCTGGAGCGCACCGAAGCGAACGCTGGCCCCTGCTGCCCGGCAGCCGCACCGGCTGCCGACACATCGCCCGACGCGACCGTGCGCGCAGCAAGGACAGCCAGCGGTTTCACGGGGTCGTTGGAGCCCGCCGCAAGACCGACGAGCAGCGTCGCCGCCCAGATCGCGAGCGCGGCGCCGAGGCCACGGCCGAGGCGGCGCCAGATCGACGCGGCGCCAGCATGCGGCGTGAACAGGCCGAGCGCCGCGGCAGCGATGAGTAGCCACAACGCAGCGAGCACCATCTTCAGGCCGCCGGCAAGCACCGGCCACACGATCCACAGCGCGGCCGCGAGCAGCACGATGCCGAAGAACACCTTCACGCCGTCCATCCATGCACCTGCGCGGGGCAGCACCGTACCGGCACCGACGCCGACCACGAGCAACGGCACGCCGAGCCCCAGCCCCATCGCGAACAGCGCGGCACCGCCGAGCAGCGCATTGCCCGTGTGTGCGATGAAAGCGAGCACCGCGAACAGCGGCGCGGTCATGCATGCGCCGACCACCAGCGCCGACAACGCGCCCATCGCGGCAACCGCAACGAAGTGACCGCCCTGTCGCGCGCTCGACACTTCGGCTGCACCGGTCTGCCAGCGCGCGGGCAGCGCGATGTCCTTGCCCGAAATCAGCGACACCGCGAACGCGGTGAGCAGCACGCCGAACGCGCCGAGCACCCACGGGTTTTGCAGCCACGCGCCGAGGCTCTGGCCGACCAGCGCCGCGGCGATGCCCAGCACCGTATAGACGAGCGCCATGCCGACCACGTACGTCAGCGACAGCGCGAAGCCGCGCGCATGCGTCGCGCGCGTGCCCTGACCGATGATGATCGCCGACACGATCGGGATCATCGGGTACGAACACGGCAGGAGGCTCAGCACGACGCCCGCGACGAAATACAGCGCGACGATCGTGAAGAAGCCATGCCCCTCGAGCAGCGACTGCGCGAAATCGGCGCTCGTGACCTTGTCGAACCAACTGCCCTCGGCTGCCGCATCGCCGGAAGACGAGGCCGCACCCAGTGCGGCGCCGTCGACCTTCACGACGTGCTCGGCGGGCGGATAGCAGATCCCTTCGTCGGCGCAGCCCTGCGACGTCACCGCGAGCTCGAACGGCCCCGACGCCTGCTTGACGGGCACGTGAACGACGACTTCGTCACGGTAGGTCTCGACGTTCTTCTGGAACGTCTGGTCGAACTTCACATGGCCGGCGGGGAACTGCGGCTCGCCGAGCGTCGCCTGCCCGCTCTTCACCGCGAACGCGAACCGCTCGCGGTACAGGTAATAGCCGTTGGCGACCTTGAAGCGGACGTCCACCTGCCCCGGCGATTCGCTCGCGCTGAACTTGAACGCCACCGACGGATCGAGGAAATCGTCGGCCGCACGCGCGACCGACAGGCCGCCGCCCAGCACGAGCATGAACGACAACAGGACTGCGAGGAACCGCAGCGCGCGCACGCGCACGGAAAGCGCCATACCGTTAAACATGAAATAGACGTTGAGTTTCGCTGGTCACCCACTGGCCGTAAGCGGCCGAGGCCGTCGCCTGCCACGAGACGATTTCAGGTGTCTCGTATGGATGATGCGCGAGAATAAATCGCTCCAGTTCGAGCGCCCGCACGGGGCTCGTCTTGAACAGCAACTGAATCTCGTCGGCCGTTTCGACCTTGCCCTGCCAGTGATAGCGTGACCTGATCGCACCGAGCTCCGACACACACGCGGCAAGCCGCGCATCGAGCGCACCGGCGGAAAGCGCCTCGGCGGTCGCGGCATCGGGCACCGTCGTCAGCATCAGCACCACTATCATCCGCGCCCTCCTGGCTGGTCTATCGACTCCTGGCTCCTGCCGGCGCGCGTTGCCCACCCGGGAGCGCACCGGCTGCCCCGTATCGTAGCGCAGCCCGCGCAACACTGCCGGCACCACCCTGCGACAATCGATCGCAGCCGCCGCTTCAAAAACAAAAAGGGCCAAGCAATTGCTCGGCCCCTTTCAGATACTGCTGCGTACCGGAAGCTTATTCAGCTTCTTGCACGGTTTCCGTTTCGTCGACTTCCGGACGATCGAGCAGCTCGACCAGTGCCATCGGTGCGTTGTCGCCCACGCGGAAGCCGAACTTCAGCACGCGCAGGTAGCCGCCCGGACGGTTCGCGAAACGCGGACCGAGCACGTCGAACAGCTTCGCCACCGAGTCACGGTCGCGCAGGCGGTTGAACGCCAGGCGACGGTTTGCCAGCGACGGCTTCTTGCCGAGCGTGATCAGCGGCTCGACGACTTTACGGAGTTCCTTCGCCTTCGGCAGCGTCGTCTTGATGACTTCGTGCTCGATCAGCGAGTTGGACATGTTACGGAGCATAGCCAGACGGTGGCTGCTCGTGCGGTTCAGTTTCCGCAGACCATGACGATGGCGCATTTCAGTTTCCTTGATTCAAAGTTTTGATCCAGCTCTTCTATCGCACCTCGATGGGTGCACGGGCCGGTAACGAAAAAAGCAAGATGCGGATTTTAAAGGAAAATCCGCATCTTTGCCAACTACAGCAACAGCAGCGCTACAAGCGGGCTTACTTGTCGAGACCAGCCGGCGGCCAGTTTTCGAGCTTCATGCCCAGCGTGAGACCGCGCGAAGCGAGCACTTCCTTGATCTCGTTGAGCGACTTGCGACCGAGGTTCGGCGTCTTCAGCAGCTCGTTTTCCGTGCGCTGGATGAGATCGCCGATGTAGTAGATGTTCTCGGCCTTCAGGCAGTTCGCCGAACGAACCGTCAGCTCGAGATCGTCCACCGGACGCAGCAGGATCGGATCGATCTGCGGTGCACGCGACGGCGCTTCGGCTGCCGTTTCCGTGCCTTCCAGCGCCGCGAACACGGACAGCTGGTCGACCAGGATGCGGGCCGATTGACGGATCGCTTCTTCCGGCGTGATCACACCGCTCGTTTCGATGTTCATCACGAGCTTGTCGAGGTCGGTACGCTGCTCGACACGTGCGCTTTCAACCGCATAGCTCACGCGGCGAACCGGCGAGAACGATGCGTCGAGGACGATGCGGCCGATGATCTTGGCCGTGTCTTCGCCGTAGCGACGAACGTTGCCGGGCACATAGCCGCGACCCTTTTCGATCTTGATCTGAACGTCGAGCTTGCCACCCTTCGACAGGTGCGCAATCACGTGATTCGGGTTGATGACTTCGCAGTCGTGAGCCAGCTCGATATCGCCGGCCGTGACAACGCCTTCACCTTCCTTGCGCAGCGTAACCGTCACTTCGTCACGGTTATGCAGCTTGAACACCACGCCCTTCAGGTTCAGCAGCAGGTTGACGACGTCTTCCTGCACGCCATCCAGCGTCGAGTACTCGTGCACCACGCCCGCGATCGTCACTTCGGTCGGCGCGTAGCCAACCATCGACGACAGCAGCACGCGGCGAAGCGCATTGCCCAAGGTATGGCCGTAACCGCGTTCGAACGGTTCCATGACCACCCTCGCGTGGTTCTCGCCCAGCGATTCCACGGCGATGATCTTGGGTTTCAGCAAACTGGTTTGCATGGGCTTTCCTTTTCAATACCCTCGGCTCGTTACACCGATAAGGCTGACCGGTAACAACCAGAAAATAAACAGCCGAGGCCCCTCCTTGCGCAACGCAATCGGGGTACCTCGGCCGTCAATCGGATTAACGCGAATACAATTCGACGATCAGGCTTTCGTTGATGTCGCCTGCGATTTCAGCGCGTTCCGGCATTTGCTTGAACGTGCCTTCGAACTTCTTCGCATCGACTGCAACCCAGCTCGGCATGCCGCCTTGCTCGGCCAGCGACAGCGCTTCGACGATACGCGCTTGCTTCTTCGCCTTTTCGCGGATCGCGACGATGTCACCCGCCTTCACTTGCTGCGACGGGACGTTTGCGACGACGCCGTTCACGGTGATCGACTTGTGGCTCACCAGCTGACGCGCTTCAGCGCGGGTCGAGCCGAAGCCCATGCGATACACGACGTTGTCGAGGCGCGACTCGAGCAGTTGCAGCAGGTTTTCACCCGTGTTGCCCTTGCGGCGGTCGGCTTCAGCGAAGTAGCGACGGAACTGACGCTCCAGCACGCCGTAGATGCGCTTGACCTTCTGCTTTTCACGCAGCTGCGTACCGTAGTCGGACGTACGTGCGCCCGAGGTACGGCCGTGCTGGCCCGGCTTGCTGTCGAGCTTGCACTTGTCGGCGAGCGAGCGGCGTGCGCTCTTCAGGAACAGGTCGGTGCCTTCACGGCGGGACAGCTTGGCCTTAGGGCCGATATAACGTGCCACTTTGCATTCCTTTATCAATCAGTCACGCGGATCGAAATCCGCGCTAGTTCGCTCCCTTTGGGGCGAACGGTGGGCTTAGTCAATCAAAAAAGCAACGCCCGTCGACGCTACGCGGCGACAGGCAATGTGCCAGCACGAACGTGCCAGCACACCTTTAGATACGACGACGCTTCGGCGGACGGCAGCCGTTGTGCGGAATCGGGGTGACATCCGAAATCGCGGTGATCTTGATGCCGAGGCCGTGCAGTGCGCGCACTGCCGACTCACGACCCGGGCCCGGGCCCTTGATCCGCACTTCCAGATTCTTCACGCCGTATTCCATCGCGACGCGGCCAGCCGACTCGGCTGCGACCTGGGCAGCGAACGGCGTCGATTTGCGCGAGCCCTTGAAGCCCTGACCGCCCGACGTCGCCCATGCCAGTGCGTTGCCTTGGCGATCGGTGATCGTGATGATCGTGTTGTTGAACGACGCGTGAACGTGAACCACGCCTTCAGCGACGTTCTTCTTAACCTTCTTGCGAACGCGTTGCGCCGCGGTGTTCGAAGCCTTAGCCATTACGTTTTCCTGTAACTGTCAGTTCCGCTTACTTCTTCAGCGCTTGCGCTGCACGACGCGGACCCTTGCGAGTACGTGCGTTCGTACGCGTACGCTGACCGCGCATCGGCAGGCCCTTGCGATGACGAACACCACGGTAGCAACCGAGGTCCATCAGGCGCTTGATGTTCATCGTCACTTCACGGCGCAGATCGCCTTCGACGACAAACTTGCCCACTTCTTCACGCAGCTTTTCCAAGTCTGCGTCGGTCAAGTCCTTGACCTTCTTCGAAAAATCGACGCCAGCTGCCACGCAGATGCTGCGCGAACGGGTGCGGCCGATACCGAAGATAGCCGTCAGGCCGATCTCGGTATGCTGGTGATTCGGGATGTTAACCCCTGCGATACGAGCCATTGTTTTTCCTCAAACAAAAAGCGCAAACAAACGCGCGGTCAGCCTTGGCGCTGCTTGTGGCGCGGATCCGAGCTGCAGATCACGCGAACGACGCCTTTGCGCTTGATGATCTTGCAATTGCGGCAAATGCGCTTAACCGATGCCATCACTTTCATGATAATACCCTTTTTTCAAATCACTTCGCCCGGAACACGATCCGCGCACGAGACAGATCGTAAGGCGTCAATTCAACCGTCACCTTGTCGCCCGGGAGAATGCGGATGTAGTGCATCCGCATCTTTCCGGAGATATGCCCCAACACGACATGGCCGTTTTCCAGCTTCACGCGGAAGGTAGCATTCGGGAGGTTTTCGATCACCTCGCCTTGCATCTGGATTACATCGTCTTTGGCCATAGTCCTTATTAACGCATTGGGATGTTGCCGCCCTTGAAGTTAGCCTTCTTGAGCAGTGACTCATACTGTTGCGACATAACGTACGACTGCACCTGCGCCATAAAGTCCATCGTGACGACGACAATGATCAGCAGCGACGTTCCACCAAAATAAAACGGCACGTTCCAGCGCAGTACCAGGAATTCCGGCAGCAGACACACGAAGACGATGTAGATCGCACCGGCCAGCGTCAGACGCGTGAGGATGCGGTCGATATATCGTGCGGTCTGATCGCCCGGACGGATACCCGGAACAAACGCGCCGCTCTTCTTCAGGTTGTCTGCGGTTTCCCTGCTGTTGAACACCAGTGCGGTGTAGAAGAAGCAGAAAAACACGATCGCCAGCGTGTACAGCAACACATAGACCGGCTGGCCCGGCTTCAGCGCTTCCGCAACGTTATGCAACGTGTTGGAAATCCAGCTTCCCGTCGGCTGACCGGTACTGAACCAGCCGAGAATCGTTGCCGGGAACAGAATGATCGACGACGCGAAGATCGGCGGAATCACACCCGACATGTTCAGCTTCAGCGGCAGATGCGACGACTGCCCACCGTAGATCTTGTTGCCGACCTGGCGCTTCGCGTAGTTCACGAGGATCTTGCGCTGCCCGCGTTCGATGAACACGACCAGGTAAGTCACCGCGGCAATCAGGACGACGATGATGATCGCCGAAATGATGCTCATCGAACCCGTACGCACCAGCTCGAACAACCCACCGACGGCATTCGGGAACCCTGCTGCGATCCCGCCGAAGATGATGATCGAGATACCGTTGCCCAGACCACGCTCGGTAATCTGCTCGCCAAGCCACATCAGGAACATCGTGCCGGTAACCAGCGTCACGACCGTCGTCAGACGGAACAGCATGCCGGGATCGGTGACGAGGCCCGGCTGGTTTTCCAGCGCAGCCGCGATACCGAACGCCTGGAAGGTCGCGAGCACGACGGTGAAATACCGTGTGTACTGCGTGATCTTCCGTTGCCCTGCCTGCCCTTCCTTCTTCAGCGCCTCGAGCTGCGGCGATACGATCGCCAGCAACTGCATGATGATCGACGCCGAAATGTACGGCATGATCCCCAGCGCAAAGATCGTGAAGCGGGAAAGCGCGCCACCCGAGAACATGTTGAACATGCCCAGGATGCCGCCCGCCTGGCTCTGGAACAGCTTAGCCAGTTGATCCGGATCGATGCCCGGCACGGGAATGTGCGCGCCGATGCGATAGACGATCAGCGCCAGGAGCAGGAACATCGCTCGCCGGCGCAGATCGCCGAATTTCGCCGTGCTTCGACCGGGTTTTGCAAGACTCGGGCTGTTAGCCAAGTACCTTCTCCGATGAATGCAAATGACGACGCGCTACGCGTGTCACTCGGCGAACGAACCGCCAGCCGCTTCGATCGCAGCACGCGCACCCTTGGTGGCACCGAGACCCTTCACGACGATCTTGCGCTTCAGCTCGCCCGTCGCGATGATCTTTGCGCTCTTCGTCAGCTCGCCGACCAGGCCGGCTTGCTTCAGTGCGAGCAGATCGATCTCATCGACCGGCAGCTTCTCGAGGTCGCCCAGGCGCACTTCACCGACGAATTCCTTCGTCAGCGACGTGAAGCCGCGCTTCGGCAGACGACGTTGCAGCGGCATCTGACCGCCTTCGAAACCGACTTTGTGGAAGCCGCCCGAACGCGATTTCTGACCCTTGTGACCACGGCCAGCCGTCTTGCCGAGGCCCGAACCGATGCCACGGCCGACGCGACGCTTGGCGTGCTTGGCGCCAGCTGCCGGCTTCAGGTTATTCAATTCCATATCAACTCCTTGATCCGTAGGGCCGCTTACGCGATGACCTTAACGAGGTACGAGACCTTGTTGATCATGCCGCGGACCGCCGGCGTGTCCTGAAGCTCGCTGACCGAGTTGAGTCGGCGCAGGCCCAGGCCACGCACGGTCGCGCGGTGCGATTCGCGGGTCCCGATCAGGCTCTTAACGAGCTGAACCTTGACAGTTTTTTCAGACATGGTGACCACCCGGGCTTAGCCCAAAATTTCTTCGACGGACTTGCCGCGCTTCGCCGCGATGTCTGCCGGGGTGGACTGCTTGCGCAGACCGTCCAGCGTAGCGCGAACGAGGTTGTACGGGTTCGTCGAACCGTGGCTCTTTGCCACGACGTTCTGAACGCCCATCACGTCGAACACTGCGCGCATCGGGCCGCCGGCGATCACGCCCGTACCTGCCTTCGCCGGAGCGAGGAGGACAGCCGATGCGCCATGCTTGCCGTGCACTTCGTGTTGCAGCGTGCCGTTCTTGAGCGGCACCTTGAACATGTTGCGGCGAGCTTGTTCCATTGCCTTCTGGACAGCGACCGGCACTTCCTTCGCCTTGCCCTTGCCCATACCGATGCGGCCATCGCCGTCGCCAACCACGGTCAGTGCGGCGAAGCCGAGAATACGGCCACCCTTCACGACCTTGGTCACGCGGTTGACCGAAATCATCTTTTCACGAAGGCCGTCGTCGCGCTCGTCAGCCTGAACTTTCGCTTGCATCTTTGCCATGACGAATTCCTTCCTTAGAACTTGAGCCCAGCTTCGCGAGCTGCCTCAGCCAGCGCCTTGACGCGGCCGTGGTAGCGGAAGCCCGAGCGGTCGAAGGCGACGGATTCGATGCCGGCAGCCTTTGCCTTCTCGGCAATACGCTTGCCGATCAGCGTCGCGGCATTAACGTTGCCGCCCTTGCCCGACTTGTCGGCCAGTTCAGCGCGCACTTCTGCTTCGAGCGTCGACGCGCTGGCGAGCACCTTGGTGCCGCAGGGCGAGAACACTTGAGCGTAGATGTGCGTGTTCGTGCGATGCACGGCGAGACGCGCGACCTGCAGCTCAGCGATCTTGATACGCGTCTGGCGAGCGCGGCGCAGGCGAGATTGAGTCTTATCCATGATTGCGCACCCTTACTTCTTCTTCGTTTCTTTGAGGATCACAACCTCGTCGGAATAGCGCACGCCCTTGCCCTTGTAGGGCTCCGGCGGACGGTAACCGCGAACTTCCGCAGCTACTTGACCGACTTGTTGCTTGTTGATCCCCTTGATCACGATTTCGGTTTGCGTCGGGGTTTCTGCCTTGACGCCTTCCGGCATCTGGTGCACCACCGGGTGCGAGAAACCCAGCGACAGATTCAGCTTGTCGCCTTGCGCTTGCGCACGATAACCGACGCCAACCAGCGTCAGCTTGCGCTCGAAACCCTTGGTCACGCCGTGCACGGCATTCGCGATGATCGCGCGCATCGTGCCCGACAGTGCATTTGCTTCGCGGCTTTCGTCCACCGGCGACAGGTTCAGCGTGCCGTCGTTGTTCGCCACGTTCACGAGCGGATTGATCGCTTGCGTGATGGTGCCCAGCGGGCCCTTGACGGTGATCGCACCGTCGGCCAGCTTGACTTCCGCGCCTTGCAGCGCGATCGGGCTCTTACCTACTCGAGACATGTTTCTCTCTCCTCGGCTTTAAGCGACGTAGCAGATGACTTCGCCGCCGACGCCGGTAGCGCGCGCCTTGCGGTCGGTCATCACGCCCTTCGGCGTCGACACGATTGCCACGCCCAGGCCGTTCATGACCTGCGGAATGTCGTTACGGCCGCGGTACACGCGCAGACCAGGCTTCGACACGCGCTCGAGGCGTTCGATGACCGGGCGACCTGCGTAGTACTTCAGCGCGATATTCAGTTCGGACTTCGCACCTTCCGCCTTGACGGCGAAATCGTCGATGTAACCTTCGTCCTTCAGGACTTGCGCGATTGCAACCTTGACCTTCGACGAGGGCATCGCAACCGATACCTTCTCGACCATCTGCGCGTTGCGGATGCGAGTCAGCATATCGGCGATAGGATCACTCATGCTCATTTACGTTTCTCCTATTACCAGCTCGCCTTGGTCAGGCCAGGAATCTCGCCACGGAATGCGATTTCACGAATCTTGTTACGCGCGAGGCCGAATTTACGGAACGTGCCACGCGGACGGCCCGTGATCGCGCAGCGGTTACGCTGGCGGGTCGGGTTTGCGTTGCGGGGCAGTTGCTGCAGCTCAAGGCGTGCTTCGTAGCGCTCTTCTTCCGACTTGCTTTGGTCTTCGACGATCGCCTTCAGCGCATCGCGCTTTGCTGCGAACTTCGCGACCAGGCGGGCGCGCTTCTTTTCACGTTCGATCAGTGCCAGTTTAGCCACGGTAACCTCAGTTTCTGAACGGGAACTTGAAGCTGGCGAGCAGAGCCTTTGCTTCGTCGTCGGTCTTCGCAGTCGTCGTGATGCTGATGTTCAGCCCACGCAGTGCGTCGATCTTGTCGTAGTCGATTTCGGGGAAAATGATCTGCTCTTTCACACCGATGTTGTAGTTGCCACGGCCATCGAAAGCACGACCCGACACGCCGCGGAAGTCACGCACGCGGGGCAGGGCAACCGTCACGAAACGGTCGAGGAATTCGTACATTGCACGGCCACGCAGCGTCACCATCGCGCCGATCGGGTAACCCTGGCGGATCTTGAAGCCTGCGATTGCCTTGCGTGCCTTCGTCACGACCGGCTTCTGACCAGCGATCTTCGTGAGGTCGCCGACGGCGTTCTCGATGATCTTCTTGTCAGCGATCGCTTCGCCAAGACCCATGTTCAGCGTGATCTTGGTGATGCGCGGCACTTCCATGACCGACTTGTAACCGAACTTCTCGATCAGGCCGGGCACAACCTTTTCTTTGTAAAACTCTTGAAAACGAGCCATTTTTTACTCCGCTGCGTCAGGCGCTCAGTACGGCACCGGTCGTCTTCAGGAAGCGAACCTTCTTGCCTTCCTCGACCTTGATGCCAACACGCGACGCCTTGCCATTCGCGTCGACCAGTGCGACGTTCGAAATATGCAGGGGCATCGTCTTCGCTTCCACGCCACCCGTCGTACCCTTCATCGGGTTCGGCTTCACATGCTTCTTGACGAGGTTGATACCTTCAACCGTCACATGCTCTGCACCGACAGCCAGCACGACGCCGCGCTTGCCCTTGTCCTTGCCAGTGACGACGATGACTTCGTCACCTTTGCGAATCTTGTTCATCGCGACTCCTTACAGCACTTCCGGCGCCAGCGAAACGATCTTCATGAATCGTTCGCTACGCAGCTCACGCGTCACCGGCCCGAAGATACGGGTGCCGATCGGCTCGAGCTTGTTATTCAAAAGCACAGCGGCGTTGCCGTCGAACTTGATCAGCGAGCCGTCTTGACGGCGCACGCCCTTGGCGGTGCGGACCACCACGGCGTTGTAAATTTCGCCTTTCTTCACGCGCCCGCGCGGCGTTGCCTCTTTGACGCTCACCTTGATGATGTCGCCAATGCCGGCATAACGACGCTTCGAGCCGCCGAGCACCTTGATGCACAGGACTTCACGTGCACCCGTGTTGTCGGCTACTTCGAGCCGAGATTCGGTCTGGATCATGGTTTGTCTTTCCCAACTTAATCCGGATGCACCACCATGATGCATTCGGTCAGTCTTGGTCCCGTCAGCCAATCGGCTGCTTGGGTTGGAACAGCAGCGACGGCAAACGAAACCCGCCATCGCAATTCGGTGAATCTTTCGGACAGGCAGGCGCCAGTCCGCTTCCCCCACCAACTTCGCCCGCGACGGGGCTCCCATAAAGAGGGAAGACCGGGATTATAACAAATAATCCCGGTCACGCAAGCAAAAACTTTGCGATTTCAAGCACTTCGTGGAGAAGTGCCTGTTACTGCCTACTGCGCTGCCCGCTTAGATGACGCGAGCTGCTTCGACGAGGCGCGACACCGTCCAGGCCTTCGTCTTCGAAACAGGACGAGTTTCCTGGATTTCGACGAGATCGCCTTCGTTGTAGGTGTTCGCTTCATCATGCGCGTGGTACTTCTTCGAGCGCACGACATACTTGCCGTAGATCGGATGCTTGACGCGGTGCTCGATCAGCACGGTGACGGTCTTGTCCATCTTGTTGCTGACGACCCGACCGACCAGCGTCCGCTTCAGCGAGGTTTTCACGCTATCGTTCATTTCTGGTTCGCCTTCTGAGTCATGACGGTCCGCACACGTGCGATGTCGCGACGAACCTTCTTCAGCTGGCTCGTGTTCGTGAGCTGCTGGGTCGCGAGTTGCATGCGCAGGCCGAATTGCGCCTTCAGCAGGTCCGCCAGCTCCTTGTTGAGCGCGGCCTGGTCTTTCTGGAGAAGTTCGGAAGCCTTCATGTTTTCTCCTTAGGCGCCGAGCTGGCGCACGATGAATGCCGTCTTGAGCGGCAGCTTGGCTGCAGCCAGACGGAACGCTTCGCGTGCCAGTTCTTCGGTTACGCCGTCCATTTCATAGAGCATCTTGCCCGGCTGAATCTCGGCGACGTAGTACTCCGGGTTACCCTTACCGTTACCCATACGCACTTCGGCCGGCTTCTGCGAAATCGGCTTGTCCGGGAAGATCCGGATCCAGATGCGGCCGCCACGCTTGATGTGACGCGTCATTGCACGACGTGCCGCTTCAATCTGACGTGCGGTCAAACGACCGCGACCGATCGCCTTCAGGCCGAATTCACCGAACGACACTGCGTTGCCGCGCGTCGCCTTGCCGGTGTTACGACCCTTCTGCTCTTTACGATACTTTCTGCGTTTCGGTTGCAGCATCGTTATTCTCCAGTCTTGCCGTCTTCGGGCTTGCCGGCGCCGCGGCGCGGTGCGCCACGACGAGCACCCGGAGCGCCGCCTTCGCCGTCACGGCGCGGACGACGGTCGCCCGGACGCGCATTGCGACGCGGACGCTTGTCTTCGGCTACTTCTTCCACCACCGGTGCGTCGTTGCGGCCGAGCGTATCGCCCTTGTAGACCCACACCTTGACGCCGATGATCCCGTAAGTCGTCTTCGCTTCCGAAGTCGCGTAGTCGATATCAGCACGCAGCGTGTGAAGCGGCACGCGACCTTCGCGATACCACTCCGTACGAGCGATTTCGATACCGTTCAGACGGCCTGCGCTCATGATCTTGATGCCCTGGGCACCCAGACGCATCGCGTTCTGCATCGCACGCTTCATCGCGCGACGGAACATGATCCGGCGCTCGAGCTGTTGCGTGATCGAGTCAGCGATCAACTGAGCATCGGTTTCCGGCTTGCGGATTTCTTCGATGTTGACGTGAACCGGCACGCCCATGCGGCGTTGCAGTTCCGTCTTCAGCTGTTCGATATCCTCGCCCTTCTTGCCGATGACCACGCCCGGACGCGAGCTGTAAATCGTGATGCGCGCGTTCTTCGCCGGACGCTCGATGACGACCCGACCGACCGAAGCGTTCTTCAGCTTCTTCTTCAGGTACTCACGAACACCGATGTCTTCCTGAAGCATCGCCGCGAAATTGTTGTTGTTCGCGTACCAACGCGAAGCCCAATTGCGGCTGACAGCCAGGCGGAAGCCAGTCGGATGAATTTTCTGTCCCATCGTATGGCTCCTTAATTCCCGACCGTCACAGTGATGTGACAGGATTGCTTCTCGATGCGGTTACCGCGGCCCTTGGCGCGCGCGGTGAAACGCTTGAGCGATGCAGCCTTGTCGACGTAGATGCTCTTGATCTTGAGCTCGTCGATATCGGCGCCTTCGTTGTGCTCCGCATTCGCGATTGCCGACAGCACAACCTTCTTCACGATGCCAGCCGCTTTCTTCGGCGA
The DNA here is from genome assembly GCF_050768715.1 of Burkholderia sp. ZZQ-2. NCBI lineage: Bacteria > Pseudomonadati > Pseudomonadota > Betaproteobacteria > Burkholderiales > Burkholderiaceae > Burkholderia > Burkholderia sp. ZZQ-2. The sequence continues at coordinate 47,993 of NZ_LDVA01000299.1, forward strand.
GAACGTCAGAACGTTCAGCGCCTTGTCGACCGGCAAACCGCGGATCTGGTCAGCCACAAGGCGCGTTTTCTGCGCCGAGATGCGGGCACCGCGATGAATTGCTTTCACTTCCATCTTGATTGCCCCTTATTTCTTGGCCTTCTTGTCGGCCGCGTGACCCTTGAACGTACGGGTCAGTGCGAACTCGCCAAGCTTGTGGCCGACCATGTTTTCCGAGATGTACACCGGAACGTGTTGACGGCCGTTGTGAACAGCGATCGTCAGGCCGATGAAATCCGGCAGAATCGTCGAGCGACGCGACCAGGTCTTGATCGGCTTTTTGTCGCGCGAAGCTGCAGCCGCCTCAACTTTCTTCAGCAAATGGGCGTCGCAGAACGGACCTTTTTTTACAGAACGTGCCATTGCCTACTCCTTAACGCTTGTGACGGCGCTGGACGATCATCGTCGTCGTGCGCTTGTTGCTACGGGTGCGATAACCCTTAGCCGGCGTACCCCACGGGCTAACCGGATCGCGACCTGCAGCCGTCTTGCCCTCACCACCACCGTGCGGGTGATCAACCGGGTTCATCGCAACGCCACGCACCGTCGGGCGGATACCGCGCCAGCGGTTCGCGCCAGCCTTGCCGATCTGGCGCAGGCTATGCTCTTCGTTGCCGACTTCACCGATCGTTGCACGGCACTCGATGTGCACGCGGCGGATTTCGCCCGAACGCAGACGAACCTGCGCGTAGACGCCTTCACGTGCGAGCAGCATGGCCGACGTACCAGCCGAACGCGCCATTTGCGCGCCCTTGCCCGGCAGCATCTCGATGCAGTGGATCGTCGTACCGACCGGAATGTTGCGGATCGGCAGCGTGTTGCCTGCGCGGATCGGCGCTTCCGAACCCGACATCAGCTGTTGGCCGACGGTCAGGCCCTTCGGGGCGATGATGTAGCGACGTTCGCCGTCTGCGTAGAGCACCAGCGCGATGTTCGCGCTACGGTTCGGGTCGTACTCGAGACGCTCGACCTTTGCCGGGATGCCATCCTTCGTGCGACGGAAATCGACGATACGATAGTGTTGCTTGTGACCACCACCCTTGTGACGCGTGGTGATACGGCCATTGTTGTTACGGCCGGCGGTCGAGCTCTGCGAGTCGAGCAGTGCCGCGAACGGCTTGCCCTGGTGCAGGTTCTTGTTGACCACCTTGACCATCGCGCGGCGACCCGGCGATGTCGGCTTAACTTTAACGATTGCCATGATTACTTGGCCTCCGCTTCAAAGTTGATTTCCTGGCCGGGCTTCAGGCAAACGTACGCCTTCTTCACGTCCTTGCGGCGGCCCATCGAACGGCCAAAGCGCTTTTGCTTGCCCTTCTGAACCAGCACGTTGACGGAATCAACTTCAACCTTGAACAGCAGCTCGACAGCCGCCTTCACTTCCTGCTTCGTGGCATCCGGTGCGACTTCGAACACGACTTGCTCGTTCTTGTCGGCAACCAGCGTCGCCTTTTCCGAGATCACCGGTGCGAGCAGGACCTGCATCAAACGATGATCGTTCTTGCGAATCTCGCTCATGACAGCAACTCCTCGATCTGGGCGACCGCAGCCTTCGTGACCAGCACTTTCTTGAAGTAGATCAGCGACAGCGGGTCAGCGTAGCGCGGCTCGACAATTGCCACGTGCGGCAGGTTGCGCGATGCCAGGTACAGGTTTTCGTCAACCGTGTCGGTGATGATCAGCACGGAGTCGAGACCCATGGTCTTGAATTTGTCGGCCAGCAGCTTGGTCTTCGGCGCTTCGAGGATGATGTCCTCGACGACCGACAGGCGGCCTTCACGGGCCAGCTGCGAGAAGATCGAGCAGAGACCTGCGCGATGCATCTTCTTGTTGACCTTGTGCGAGAAGTTTTCTTCCGGCGAATTCGGGAAGATACGACCACCGCCACGCCACAGCGGGCTCGACGACATACCGGCACGAGCACGGCCCGTACCCTTCTGGCGCCACGGCTTCTTGGTCGTGTGCTTGACTTGCTCACGGTCCTTCTGTGCGCGGTTACCCTGGCGAGCATTCGCCTGGTAAGCGACGACGACCTGGTGGATCAGCGCTTCGTTGTAGTCACGACCGAACACGACGTCCGACGCGTTGACCACTGCACCTTCCTGACCATTTTCGTTCAGGAGCTTGAGTTCCATTATTTCGCCCCCTTGGTCTTGACGGCCGGCGTCACGAAGACCTTGCCGCCCTTCGCGCCCGGAATCGCACCCTTCACGAGCAGCAGCTTGCGCTCTGCGTCGATACGAGCGATTTCGAGGTTCTGCACCGTCACCGTCACGTCACCCATGTGACCCGTCATGCGTTTACCCGGGAAAACACGACCCGGATCCTGCGCCATACCGATCGAGCCCGGCACGTTGTGCGAGCGCGAGTTACCGTGCGTCGCACGGCCGGAGGAGAAGTTGTAACGCTTGATCGTACCGGCGTAGCCCTTACCGATCGACACGCCTTGCACGTCGACCTTCTGGCCCACTTCGAAAAGATCAGCACCGACCACGGCGCCATTCGACAGCTCAGCTGCCTTGGCCGCGTCAATGCGGAATTCCTTGAGGATTTCACCGGCTTCGACACCGGCTTTGGCGAGATGACCTGCCAGCGGCTTCGTCACGCGCGATGCACGACGGGAGCCGAATGCAACCTGCACGGCCGTGTAGCCGTCGGTTTCAACAGTCTTGATCTGCGTCACGCGGTTGTCCGACACGTCCAGCACGGTGACGGGAATCGAATCCCCTTCAGCCGTGAAGATACGGGTCATGCCAACCTTGCGACCTACGAGTCCAAGGCTCATCATTTTCTCCATTCCCGACTGCGATTGGTCGGGGCTGATTTACAAAATGCCGGGCACGCAAGGCCCAACTTTTTTACGCGAATACGCGAAAAGCCAAGCAGTATAGCCCGACTCCTCGATTTCCGCAAGCAATACAAAGACTTAGCGCCACCCGACAAGCCGGTTGGCGCCGGAAGCCTTACTGCAGCTTGATTTCCACGTCGACGCCAGCCGGCAGATCGAGCTTCATCAGCGCGTCAACCGTCTTGTCGGTCGGATCGACGATGTCCATCAGGCGCTGGTGGGTACGGATTTCGAGCTGATCGCGCGACGTCTTGTTGACGTGCGGCGAACGCAGGATGTCAAAACGCTGAATGCGCGTCGGCAGCGGCACCGGGCCACGGACGATTGCGCCAGTCCGCTTCGCGGTATCGACGATTTCGGCAGCCGATTGATCGATCAGACGATAGTCGAAAGCCTTCAGGCGAATGCGGATTTTCTGTTGCTGCATGACGATTCCTTGAAAAGAGCGAGGCGATGTTGCACCGCCGGACACCAAAAGAACGCGAAACCTGCTGCCTGCGGGGAGCGAAGCGACAGGTTCCGAACGGTACTTCCACTGCTAAGCCCGCGATTCTACACGAAAAATCGGAGAGGTGGTGCGGGTTTGTCAATGTGCGTGACGGCACGCCATAAAGAAAAACCGGGTGCCAGCGCAAGCTGAACACCCGGTTTCGACGGTACAACTGCATACCGCTGGATCGCGGATCCCGGAAGGATCCGCGGATCGTCGACCTTAGTCGAGGATCTTGGCAACGACGCCGGCGCCGACCGTACGGCCGCCTTCGCGGATTGCGAAGCGCAGACCTTCTTCCATCGCGATCGGTGCAATCAGCTTCACCGTGATCGACACGTTGTCGCCCGGCATCACCATTTCCTTGTCCTTCGGCAGCTCGATCGAGCCCGTCACGTCCGTCGTACGGAAGTAGAACTGCGGACGGTAGTTGTTGAAGAACGGCGTGTGACGGCCGCCTTCGTCCTTGCTCAGCACGTACACTTCAGCCGTGAAGTGCGTGTGCGGCGTGATCGAACCCGGCTTCGCCAGAACCTGGCCACGCTCCACGTCTTCACGCTTCGTGCCGCGCAGCAGGATACCGACGTTGTCGCCTGCCTGACCTTGGTCCAGCAGCTTGCGGAACATTTCAACGCCCGTGCAGGTCGTCTTCACCGTCGGCTTGATACCGACGATTTCGATTTCTTCGCCGACCTTCACGATGCCGCGCTCGACACGACCCGTCACCACCGTACCACGGCCCGAGATCGAGAACACGTCTTCCACCGGCATCAGGAACGCGCCGTCAACTGCACGCTCCGGCGTCGGGATGTACGTGTCCAGCGCGTCTGCCAGGCTCATGATCGCCACTTCGCCCAGCTCGCCCGTGTCGCCTTCCAGCGCCAGCTTTGCCGAACCCTTCACGATCGGCGTGTCGTCGCCCGGGAAGTCGTACTTCGACAGGAGTTCGCGAACTTCCATCTCGACCAGCTCGAGCAGTTCAGCGTCGTCCACCATGTCGCACTTGTTCAGGAACACGATGATGTACGGAACGCCAACCTGACGCGCCAGCAGGATGTGCTCACGCGTTTGCGGCATCGGGCCGTCTGCTGCCGAGCAAACCAGGATCGCGCCGTCCATCTGCGCTGCGCCCGTGATCATGTTCTTCACATAGTCAGCGTGGCCCGGGCAGTCGACGTGTGCGTAGTGGCGGTTAGCCGTTTCGTACTCGACGTGTGCCGTGTTGATCGTGATGCCGCGCGCCTTTTCTTCCGGTGCCGCGTCGATCTGGTCGTACGCCTTCGCTTCGCCGCCGAACTTCTTCGTCAGAACCGTCGTGATCGCTGCCGTCAGCGTCGTCTTGCCGTGGTCAACGTGACCAATCGTACCAACGTTCACGTGCGGCTTGGTCCGCTC
>NZ_LDVA01000300.1:0-42335 GCF_050768715.1 Burkholderia sp. ZZQ-2
GCAGGCGCTGCCGGTGTCCGTGATCCGGCCCGGCGCCGCGCCGGCCGACCAGACGCTCACGCTGCCGGGTGCGGTGATGCCGTACGCGGAAGCGTCGATCTATGCGCGCACGAGCGGTTATATCGCGCACTGGAGCGCGGATATCGGCACGCACGTGAAAGCCGGGCAGACGCTCGCGCAGATCACGGCGCCCGACCTCGACGCGCAGTTGCGCCAGGCGCACGCCGACACGTCGACCGCGCAGGCGAACTACGACTACGCGAAATCGACCGCGCAGCGCTGGCAGGAGATGCTGAAGACGCAGTCGGTATCGCAGCAGGACACCGACACGAAGGTCGCCGACATGAACGCGAAGCGCGCGATGCTCGCCTCCGCGCAGGCGAATGCCGCCCATCTGAACGAACTCGTGTCGTACGAATCGGTGACGGCGCCGTTCGACGGCGTCATCACCGCGCGCAACGTCGACGTCGGCACGCTCGTCACGGCGGGCGGCACGCCGGGCAGCCCGGGGCTGTCGGGCGAGCTGTTCCACCTCGAGCAGACCGACACGCTGCGCGTCTTCGTCGACGTCCCGCAGGACAGCGCGGCCGGCGTGTCGGCCGGCACGCCCGTGTACCTGACCACGCAGCAGTATCCGGGCCGGCGCTTCGCCGCGCGCGTGGCGCGCAGCGCGGGCGCGATCGATCCCGTGACGCGCACGCTGCGGGTCGAGATCGACGTCGACAACCACGACGGCGCGCTGATGCCGGGCGCGTATGCGCAGGCGCACCTGCTCGTCGCGAGTGCGGCGCCCGCGTTCGAGCTGCCGGTCAGCGCGCTGCTGTTCCGGCCCAACGGCGTGACGGTCGCGACCGTCGCCGCGAACGGCACCACCGCGCTGAAGACCGTGCAAATCGGCCGCGATTTCGGCACGCACGTCGAGATCGTCGCGGGGCTGGCCGCGACCGATCGGGTGATCGACAACCCGGGCGATTCGATCGCCGACGGCGAGACCGTGAAGATCGTGGCGGTCGAGCCCGGCGCGGCGCAGGCGGCTGCGCGGGCCGGCTCGGCTACCGGTGTGCCGGCGGCGCCTCACGCGGTAGCGGCCGCGGCAGCACCGGCCGCCGTCGCGGCGCCCGCGTCGACGCCGGTTGCGACGTCGACGAAGGCCCGCAGCTGACCGTTCATGACAACCCGAGAGATCTCCACCATGTGCCTCTTTCATCCGCTCCCGTTCGCGCGCCGCGTCGTCGCGCTCGGCATCGCCGCCGCGTTGACCGCATGCTCGACGCTACCCGCCTACTCGCCCCCCGCCGTCGCGGTGCCTGCGCACTATGCGGGCGTACCGGCTACGGGCATACCGGCTTCGGGCGTACCGGCTTCGGCCGCCCCCGTCTCCCAACCCGGCTGGAACGTCGCCACGCCCGCCGATGCCGCGTCGCGCGGCCCGTGGTGGACCGTCTTCGACGACGCCGCACTGAACGCGCTCGAAGCCCGCGTCGACATCTCGAACCAGACCGTGAAGAAAGCCGTCGCCGATCTCCAGCAGGCGCGCGCGATGGTCGGCTACCAGCGTGCGGGGTTCCTGCCGACCGTCACGGCCGGCGTCGCGCAAAGCCGCTCGCGCTTGTCGCAGAACAAGCTCGGCTCGTCGCTCGCCGGCAAGACGACGCCCGACTACCAGGCCGGCGTCGCCGCGAGCTGGGAACCCGACCTGTTCGGCCGCGTGCGCGACGCCGTGACGGGCGCGCAGGCGAATGCCGACGCGAGCGCGGCCGACCTGCAGGCCGTGAGGCTGTCCGTCACGGCCGAGCTCGCGACCGACTATTTCGCGCTGCGCTCGCTCGACACGCAGAAGCAACTGCTCGACGAAACGGTGCGCGCGTATGCCGATGCACTGAAGCTGCTGAAGCAGCAACTCGCGGACGGCGCGATCGACGCGTCGGCCGTCGCGCAAGCCGAGACGCAGCTCGAATCGACGCAGACGCAGGACACCGACATCGACGCGTCGCGCGCGCAACTTCAGCATGCGCTCGCGACGCTGGTCGGCGAAAGCGCGTCGACCTTCACGCTGCCGCCGCGCGTGCAGGCATTCGACGTGCCGGCGATCCCGGCCGGCGTGCCGTCGCAACTGCTCGAGCGGCGGCCCGACATCGCGGCGGCCGAGCGGCGCGTCGCGGCCGCGAACGCGCAGATCGGCGAGGCGCGCGCCGCGTTCTTTCCCGATCTGGTGCTGTCGGCGAGCGCGGGGCTCGAAAGTTCGTTCTTCGCGCCGTGGCTCACCGCGCCGAGCCTGTTCTGGTCGCTCGGCTCGCAGCTCGCCGGCACGCTGTTCGACGGCGGGCGCCGCAGCGCGTCGCTGCACGCCGCGCATGCGCAGTACGACGGCGTGGTCGCCGATTACCGGCAGACCGTGCTGGCCGCGTTCCAGCAGGTCGAGGATCAGCTTTCCGCGCTCGATGCGCTCGCATCGGAAGCGAACAGCCAGCAGCGCGCGACCGACGCGGCCGACCTGTCGCTGAAGCTGACGACCAACCGCTTCAACGCCGGTGCGGTCAGCTATCTCGACGTCGTGACCGCGCAGACGATCGCGCTGTCGAACCGGCGCCTGGCCGACCAGATCGCCGCGCGCCGGATGGAGGCGGCGGTCGCGCTGCTGACGGCGCTCGGCGGCGGCTGGAACAAGGATACGGATATGGATGCGCACGCAACGGCCGCCGCGCACGCGGCCGCTACGCCGTCGGCGTCCTGACGAACGTGAGTATGAAGCGCGTGCCGGCCGCGTCGCTTTCGACGCGTGCGGTGCCGCCGTGCAATTCCATCACCGAGCGCACGATCGCGAGGCCGAGCCCGGCCGTGCCGCCCGGCACGCCGCCGCTGCGCGCGGGGTCGCCGCGCACGAAACGCTCGAAGATGCGCGGCAGCAGCGCGGGATCGATCGGCTCGCCCGGGTTCGCGACGACGACGCGCACCGCATCCGCCGTTTCGTCGACACGCAGCGTGATGACGCCGCCCGCCGGCGTATAGCGCAGCGCGTTGGCCAGCAGGTTGCTGACCGCGCGGCGGAACAGTTCGAGATCGGCGGTCAGTTGCCCGTGCCCGTCGACGCGCAGCGTCGATCCCGCTTCGTCGGCCAGCCCTTCGAAATAGCCGGCGATACGCTCCAGTTCGTCATGCACGTCGAACGCACGCTGCCGCGTGACGAAACCCGGATGCTCGGCGCGCGCGAGAAACAGCACGTTCTCGATCATCCGCGCGAGACGGTCGTATTCCTCGAGATTCGATTCGAGCAGCGCCTGGTACTCGTCGGGCGAACGCGGTCGCGCGAGCGCCACCTCGGTCGCGCCGCGCATGTTGTTCAGCGGCGTACGCAGGTCGTGCGCGAGATCCGCGCTGAATTGCGACAGGTGTCCGAACGCCTGCTGCAGGCGGCCGAGCATCGCATTCTGCGCGTCGACGAGCGCCGTCAGCTCGCGCGGCGCACGCGACGCGTCGAGCCGCGTATCGAGCTTGTCGACGGTGATCCTGCCCGTGTTCGCGACGATCTCGCGCAGCGGCGCGAGCGATGTGCGGATCAGCCAGTAGCTGAGCAGCATCGCGAACAGCGCGCCCAGGCCGCCGGCGATCTTCAGCCGGTCACGGTAGCCGTCGAGCATCGCGGCGCGATCGCTCATGTTGCGCGCGATCGCGATCCGGATCGTCGAGTGGTCGCGCAACTGCGCGTCGCTGACGACGCCGCGCACGGACACGCCGCCGGCGGCCGTCCAGGTCGCGATCCGGTCGGTGGTGATCCGTTCGTTCGCGGGCACCGGCGTCGCGTGCGGCGGGAACAGCGCGGCGTCGGGCAATGCCGGCAGCGCGGGCGAGGTGGGCGAGGTGGGCGTCGATGTGGCTGCCGCCGGCTCGGGCGAGTCCTCGAACCCGGTACGCTCGACGTTGTGGCGCGCGAGCACGTTGCCCTGCCCGTCGACGACGGCGATCGACAGCGCCGCGTTGCCGAGCACCTGGCTCGTCAGCCGGTCCGCATGCGTGCGCACCGCGTCGAGCGAATCGAGCTCGCCCGCCAGCCGGCGCGTGTGCCGCGCGGCGAGCACGATATCGAGGTCGTCCTGCGTGCTCACCTGCCGCTCGAGGGCCGTATACACATAGGTGCCGACAAGCGCGAAGACGGCGAGCATGGTCGCGCCGAACGCGAGCGCGAGCGTCGCGCCGATCGAGCGGCCGAGCGTCATGCGGCGTCCTTCGGTTCGAGCACGTAGCCGACGCCGCGCACCGTATGGATCAGCTTGACCGCGAAATCGTCGTCGATCTTCGCGCGCAGCCGCCGGATCGCGACTTCGACGACATTGGTGTCGCTGTCGAAATTCATGTCCCACACATACGACGCGATCTGCGTGCGACTCAGCACCTCGCCCTGCCGGCGCGCGAGCAGTTGCAGCAGCGAGAATTCGCGCGGCGTCAGGTCGATCCGCACGGTGCCGCGCTTCACGCGGCGGCGCACGACGTCGATCTCCAGGTCGCCCACCGCGATGCGTTCCGTCTCGCGCGGCGGCCCGCGCCGTGCGAGCGTGCGGATCCGCGCAAGCAGCTCGACGAATGCGAACGGCTTCACGAGGTAGTCGTCGGCGCCGAGTTCGAGGCCGTGCACGCGATCCTGCACGTCATCGCGCGCGGTCAGGAACAGCACGGGCGTCGCGTGCGTGTCGCGCAGCCGCTTGAGCACACTCCAGCCGTCGAGCACGGGCAGCATCACGTCGAGCACGATCACGTCGTAGCTTTCCTCCTGCGCGAGTGTCAGGCCCTCGCCGCCATCCTTCGCGAGATCGACGCTGAAGCCGGATTCCTCGAGCCCTTTCTTCAGGTACGCGCCGGTCTTCGGTTCGTCTTCGACTATCAGGATGCGCATGGTCGGCTCCGTCGCATGGGGTGGTGACATGCGCCGATGTTACCGGGAAACGCGGCGCGCGAGCCGCATCGTGCAAGCGCGAAACGGGCGGATTACAAAACTGTAATCGGCGGGTCAGCGTCGTGACTGCCGCGGCAACCAGAATGGGATACGTGGGGCCGCCCCACTCGCCCGTTCGTTCAACCACCAGGGAATCGCCATGAAACTCTTCACTGCCTTTGTCGTTGCCGCGCTGAGCCTGCCGTTCGGTACACAGGCCTTCGCCCAGTCCACGCAGGCGCCGCTCACGCGCGCCGAAATCTACCAGCAGCTGATCAATGCCGAAGCCGGCGGCCTGCTGCCGACGGACCGGAACGACTACCCGCCGTCGCAGGCGCAGATCGCGCGCAATCGCCAGCTTTACGCGCGCGCGCATCCCGATGCGGCGCCGGTCGCGACGGCATCGGCCGGCTCTTGATCTCCGCATCTGTTCGGCAGCCGGTGGGCAGCCGGATCGCGCGCCGACCCGGCGCCTGTCGGCGGATTTCGCGGCGCCCGCAGCCGGGCCCGCGAAATCCTTGTCGCTCAAGCGCTCGAGCGCACCGGCCCGACGGCCGCCCGCCCGTCCGACGACGTGAAACGATGATTGCGAAAAAACGGGCCGTGCTCGGCCCGGGCATGCCGGCCGCATGCCTTTCCGGCGCGATCCTGCTCATTGGCCGGCTCCCGGCCGCCGCCTCACGCCTCGCCGCTCACTCGCGGCGGTGCGGTCGAGCGCCCGTCTCGGCCACGCGGTCGACCCAGCCCCGGTAGAACGCGCGGTACTTGAGCACGAGCTTGTCGTACCTGCTGTACGCGCCGCCGCCGTCCGGCTTCATCCCGTTCCAGATCCTGACGTCGTACCCCGCGGCCTGTCGGGTCTGCAACCCGAACAGCACGTAGTCGGTCGCGCGGCGCAAGACGCCGCCCACCTTCTTGATCGAGATGAGCATGTGCATGACGTTTTTGCCGTCGCTCACCGGCGTGACGCACTGGAGCAGCTTGTATTTGAAGTCTCCGTCCAGCGCGACGGTCATCACGCACCCGCCGGGGTAGCCGTCGAAGTGCAGGTTCATCTGCGACATGTTCAGGCCGAGCGCGCGCGACAGCATGCCGAGGGGCCCGAAGTACCGGTTCACGGTGAAGTCGATCCCGGCACCGAACCACGCGCCCGCCCGGGCCAGCGGCTCGACCTCCGGCCACGGCCGCCAGTCGTCGAACAGCTTGAGTTCGAAGGCCGAGATCGGGAGCGCGTGCACGGGGGTCGCGTGCTGCGCGTCGTAGAAGTTCTCGACGATCCGCAAGACCGCCGTCGTCGTCTCGAACGCGAAGTGCAGGTGCATGAAGTCGCCGTTGTCGACGTCGGCCGCGGCGATTTCGGGCAGCGGGTGCAGCGGCTGCGGGGAGCCGTACCAGACCCACACGTAGCCGTACCGCTCCGCGGTGACCCACGTCGGCTGACGCGCGCCGCGCGGAACGGGCTCCAGCTGTCGCACCACCTGGCTGTGCCCGGGGATGTGAACGCACCGGCCCTGCTCGTCGTACCGCCAGTGGTGAAACGGGCACTGGATGCACCCGTCCGTGACCCGCCCGTCGGCCAGGTTCGCGCCGAGGTGCGAGCAGTGGCGGTCCATCACCACCGCCCGCCCCGTCGCACCGCGCCACGCCACGCACGGACGGCCGAAGAGCGTCAACTCCGTCGGCTTGTCCTTGAGGTCGTCCGAGCGCATCGCGACGTACCAGCTCGCGGCCACGCGCGTGGTCGCGTCGTACACCCCCGGGGCTTGCTCAGTGGCGACCGCTTGATCGAATTGAACGTCGTTCATCGTTTTCCTGGCGGTGTCGGTCGGCTACTTCAGCGCCAGGCCGATGCGGGTCGTGATGTACGCCTTGAGCAGCGCGAACATCGGGTTGTAGTCGAAGTACCGTTTCACCTCTGCCGGCGCGCTGGTTTGCGTCCAGTGCATCAGCTTCATCGCCGGCACCAGGCTGTACTTCGAGTTGTTGAGTTGCGGCCTGGCCCCGGTGATGCAGTACCCGAAGCCGAACATCGGCCTGGCGAACTCGCGTTCGTCGATGAGGGCGTGAATCCGCGCCGCGGCCTCCCCGGCCTCCTTGCGCCCGGCGCTCACGGCCTCGACCTCGGCTTTGGCGTCGTTGAACAACTGGTAGTACCCCTCCATGTCTGCGCACAGGTATCCGAGGTACGGAGGGTCGTTGTCGAGGTGATCGAGGTCGCGCTCGTCACGCGACGCGCGGAATCTCGCATGGGCCTGCACGAGCCGGAACTGCCCGAGGATCGTGCCGACCGCCCACAGCCGGTGGAACGCATCCCACAGGCGGAAGTCCGAGAACGCCGTGTAGCAGCAACTCACAAAGTCGTCGTTGTGGTCCAGGAGCTTCTGTTGCAGGCGCTCGATGTACTCGAAGCGCTCGGGGGAGAAGTCGTCGTCGCGCAGCGCCTTGATGAGGCGCGCCGCGAGCGCATGGATGGTCACCGCGGTGTTCTCGAGCCCCCGGGAAAAGAGCGGGTCGATGAACCCGTTCGCATGCAGCATCAGGCAGTAGCGGTCGCCGACGCAGGCGCTCGACGAGAATTGCAGGCGGTCGGTCTTGACCCAGTCGCGCACCGGCACGGCGTCCCGGAACTGCGCCGCGATGCTCGGGAACCGCGCGAGGAACTCGTCGAATTCCTGCTGCGCGGAGATGTCCGTTTTCGGGTAGACACGCGGGTCGAGCTGCAGGCCGACGCTCACCAGGTTGTTGGTCGATCGCGGGTGGTTGTTGAACGGAATCACCCAGAGCCAGCCGCCCGCGAACATGTGATGCAGGGTTCCCTCGTGCCAGCGCCAGCGCTGCCCCTTGACCTTGAAGATGTCGTCGAACGGCTTGACCCCGAGCATGTGCGTGTAAATGCTGCGCGAGTGCGTCTTGAAGCGGCACGGCTCTTCGCGGAGCTTGAACTTGGTCGCGAGCGGCGCGCGCGGCCCGCCGCAATCGATCATGTACCGGCCGGTGAACCGTTCGCCCTGGGCGGTGGTCACCGCGACGCCGTCCTTGTCGGCGTGGTATTCGGTCACGTTCGTCTTCTGGCGCACCGTGCAGCCGTATTTGATCGCGGCCTGCAACAGGTAGGCGTCGACGTCCTGGCGGTAATAGTGGCTCTCCGGGCCCCACGGCAGTTCGGGAATCACGCACTGCGTGAATTCCTTCGGATCGTGCTCCTGGCCGGGCTTGTGGAACACGAAGCCGAAGTTGCGCTTGATGCCCGTGCTCGACGCGACGTAACGCTGCGTCGCGTAGAACGACGTGATGCGGTCGAGCTCCGGAATGCCGTAGCGATCGGCGATGATGCGATTCATCAGGGACGTCTCGGGGATCGACGATTCGCCGATCGTGAAGCGCGGGTGCGACGACTCCTCGATGATCAGTACGCGAAACTGCTGGTTGGCCAGGATCGCCCCCATCTGGGTGCCGGACATGCCCGACCCGAGGATGATCACGTCGAAGTGGTTGCTGTCGCGCCCGTTCGCGGGGCTCTTTTGAGTCATGAGGGCACACTCTCCTTGTGAGATGGAACACATGGCCGCACGCGTCGGGCGTCGGGTGTCAGGGCTCGTCGAGCGCGGCGCGAAGGCGGGACCGCACGGCACGCGTGAGCGTGAGCAGATCGCCGAGCATGCTGGGCGCGTACCCTCCGCTGCCGATCGTCGGGCCGCTTCGCCCGACCTCGTACGCCCGCTCCGCCAATTTGACGTGCGGCGCGCGGAAGCGCAGCAGGATCTCGAAGACCCGGTCGAGGGCGGCCAGCCCGGCCACGACGGGCTCACTCCGCGCGCCGGTCGCCTGCACCTCGTCGAGCACGCGGTCGACGAGCGACGGCGCCCCGGCGAACCGCGCGTAGATCGCCCCGAACGCGGGAAGCACGTAGGGCAGGTACGTCTCCTTGAATTCCCGATAACCCGGGTGGTCGGATTGCGACCCCCACAGCACGTGCTCCAGCACGAAGAGCGGCATTTCCACCGCACCGGGGCCGAGGTAGCTCCGGCCCCCGACCCGAATCGGTTCGTAGTACGGGCGAAGCTCGTCGTAGAAGACCTGCACCGAGATATAGCGGTAGGCGTAAACGATCGATTCGACCATCTTGTGGAGATAGTCCGCCAGCTCGTCGCACCCTTCGGCGAACGACGGCGACCGCAGGGGAACGTCGTACAGTTCGACGGTCATCCCGATGGCCGCCTCGAGCGCCGCCATCGAGATGCGCACGCTCTCGAGCAGGTGCGCTTCGTCGCGCAGCCCGGTGTAGCTCCGCTGCGCGTCGGCCGCCGCGGGGTTCCAGACCGTCACGTGCAGGAGCGTCTCGCGCGGCGGCAGGCCGGTCACGCGCGCCAGGTCGAGCAGCACCGGCTCGAGCCCGGGCACCGCGTCCACGGGCTCGTGGCCGTGCCGCTTGAGCGAGCCCAGGAAGAACCCGATGTCCCGCATCGCTGCGGCGGCTTCGACGAAGCCCCAGCCGGCGGGCACGCCGCGCACCGGGAGGAACTCGCGCAACAGGCCGACGATGCCGGGCACGTCCTTCTGACGGTTCAGGCCCGGCAGTTGCAGAACGAGTGCCCGCGCCCGCAGCGGATCGCAAGCCGCCACCGCGGCGTGCGTCGCCGCGAATGCGCATGCGCGGTCCAGGGTGCGCTCCACTACAGGATTTCCGGCGCCGCGAGCGTCGACCCGGGCTGGCTGCGAGACAGCCCCGCGCCGCCGTCGCGCAGCGACCGCAGGTAGTCGTAGTTCGTCGGCAGGCTCGTCCGCAGACGCTCGGCCTCGCGCCGGATGCGGGCGAACATCGCCTCGGCCTTGTCGATCGACTCCGGCCGGTGCTGCAAGAGCGGCAGCGACCGGTCGGGCAGTAGCCCCAAGCCCGCAAAGATGCAGTAGTAGTTTCCGTTCAACCAGAAGTTCCTGAATTCGTAGTCGAACGTTTCGTAGTACGTCGAATCGTCGAACGACGTGGTGGTCAGCGGCAATCCTGCCTTGTAGCGCTGAACCTTTTCCTTGATGGCGTCCGAGAGGCGCAGGTCGTGCCGGTTCGCGAGCCAGAACGGCGTGTCGTCGCGCGACGAGGTGAAATAGTGCGCCTGGACGAAATCCCGGCAGTCGTCGAACATGTGGACGATCTCGGCGTTGAATGCGTCCGCCAGCCGCGGGTCGAACGAGGTATCGGGGAAGTGCTTCACGAGCTGGTAAAGCGCCGCATAGATGAAGTAGATTCCCGTCGATTCCAGCGGCTCCAGGAAGCACGACGAGAGCCCGATCGCGACGCAGTTGTTGACCCACGCCCGCCCGTTGCGCCCGACCCGGAACTTGATCTGGTTGAGCGGCTGCTTGTCCGACAGGCCCCAGAGGTTGAGGAAGTCGGCGGTGGCCTGGTCGCGCGACGTGAACTTGCTCGAGAAGACGTAGCCGCTGCCGAACCGGCCCAGCATCGGAATCTTCCAGGTCCACCCCGAATTCATGGCGATCGCCGAGGTGTACGGCTCGACTCCCACGCGCGCATCGGCGTTCGGCACGGCGCTGGCGACCGCGCTGTCGCACAGCAGGTAGTCGGACATGTCGATGAAGGGCTCTTTCAGCGCCTGGTTGATCAGCAGCCCCCGCATGCCGGAGCAGTCGATGAACAGGTCCGCCTCCAGCGTGCGCCCTTCCTTGGTGGACAGGCTGGCGATGTAGCCGCGTTCGTTCAGGTGAACCTGCTCGACCTCGTCGATCACCTGTTTCACCCCGCGCTCGATGGCCCAGCGCTTCAGGAAGTCGGCTACCAGGTGCGCATCGAAGTGCCACGCGTGGGACATCTGGCGGGTGCCGTCGGACAGGCACGGTGCGAGCTTGGCGTCGAGCGCCCCGGGCTGCGGGTAGCACGCGTACTCCATCGGCTGCTGGAAGCCCTGTTCGCGCTTGCGCATCCAGTAGTGGGTAAGCGGTACGCCGTCGCAGTTCGGCACGGTGCCGAACAAGTGGTAGAAATGATCGTCGCGCGAGCGCTCGGGGGACTTCCTCCAGTTCACGAACTTGATGGCGGCCTTGAACGCGCCGTTCACCTGGGGCATCCACTCCCGCTCCGGTATCCCGAGGAAGTCGAAGAACACCTTCTGCAGACTCGGGATGGTCGCCTCGCCCACGCCGATCCGGGGGATCGCCGCGGACTCGACGAGCGTAATGCTCGTGTGCTGCTGGAGCGCCCGGACGAGGTACGAAGCGGCCATCCAGCCCGCGGTGCCGCCGCCCACGATGACGATATTCTTGATCGGGTTGCTCATGACACGGTTCTCATAGGATTTGAAACCTGAAGGGATGGTGCCGCCTGATCGAGCTGAACTCGTAAATCGTCCGGTAACGCGTCATGAATGGATTGGCTTGCCGATGCGGAAATTTCCATTAACGCATCGAATGCACATGAAACTTCAGCCCCCCCGAAGTTTTCCATACCGTTCGCGTAACCCGTCCGATACACCTTAACAGCGTTCACGACGGCATACCTCGTAAAATTTCATATCAATTTTCATTGCTCCAGAGAAATATTCAATCCATAAAATATCGGCGAGATATTTTATGGATGAGCATTTACATTTCTAAAAATCAACATTTCATTTTTATCCAACACACCCGTTTATTGTATAAAAACGATAAATGAACTACCCAATTAACGGGAAACGAATAAGGTCGGCACCATTTGCGAAACAATGATGTCGACCCTTGCGCATTTCGGCGAACTTGACCTGCTCGCGGCGACGAGAGGGGTGCTGCCCGACAGGCCTTAGCGATTGAGTACGGAAAACGCCAGCGTGCCCGCGAACATCGCCAGCACGACCGACGCGCCGCGAAGCAGCGTTCCGGTATGGGTGGCCAGCGACCGGCGCGCCGTCAGGACGCCGCCGACGACAAGCCATATCGAACCGATCGTCACGGCAAGCGCCGTAAAGACCGCGATCGAGCAGAGATAGAACGGAACCGATACGAAAGCCTGCGGGGGAAAGATCGCCGTGGCGAACAACAACGCCTTCGGGTTCATGGTCGTCGCGACGAACATGTCGCGAAAGCCGATGGTGCCCGACCGGATGCCGTCAAGATGCGGGCTTTTCCATAGCTGCAGGGCGAGATAGAAGATGTAGGCCGAACTCCCCAGCTTCAGCACATCGTAAAGCCAGGGCCGCGTGGCCGCGAAGGTCGCCAGGAAGAAGCCCCACAGTGATATCGCGAAGCCGTAGCCCGATGCCTCCGCCACCAGGAGTCGCGACGATTGCCGGAAGCCGACCTTGATTCCCGAGGACAGCAACAAGGTATTTGTCGGGCCTGGCGTGGCCAGGACCAGCGAAACGTAGAGTGCCATCTTCAACATCACCTGGAATGTCGGCATCTTGCTTCCTTGGTGTCGATGACGGTCGCCATGCGTCGAGGCGAGCTGTCGTATCGGTTGTGGGTCATTCTGCATTCGGGCCGCTGTCGGCGTTCGCAACAGGCGCCAGCGGTGCCCGGCAACCATGCCAACGGCGATCAAGAGAAAACCAGCCGGGTTCGAGGAGCTTTGGGGAAATGGCGCATTTTTCACGGCATTACCGTTTCGCAGCGAATTGTACGTCGCCGATCCGAATTATGCTGCGCCTGAAAATGCCAGCCCGATATTAAAAATAGACGCAACCAATGTTACTCAATCACACATTTTTCATGCTGAAAAGTAAAGCGCAACTTTCCGCGTGATTGATTCAATTACGTGTTCTTAATCGCTTAATCGGGTCACGATGATCAAAATGGTTCCAATAGCCCAGACAAGAACCGCGCGGTGAAACAAACGTCACCTGCGCGTCACCCTGAATATGTCATGGGTCAAATCCGCCAATGGCTGGATCTCTATTGGTTCATAACAGGCACCGACCCTGCCGTTCGGCACGCAGACTTTCGCACCATCCACGCCGGCGTCGCTCACGCGCGCCGAAGTCCGCCAGCAACCGATCGATGCCGAAGCCGACACACCGCTGCCGACCAACCGTAACGACTGTCCACCGTCGCACACGCACGCGCATCCCGATACGGCACCGGTCGATCGTCGATCAACGGTGGACGGCCGCGTCGCAGACGCCGTCCCTTTTCATTCGCTCCACCGCTTTATTATCAGGAATCCTTTCATGTCATCCAGTAGAGCGATGCATCATCCGTGCGTGAGGCGGACGTGAGTGAACCCGAGGCCTTCCCGCCCGCACGGCGCCATGCCCGCCATTGGATCGTCGGCGCCGTGCCGGTCGCGTTGATCGCCGCTCACCTGCTGCGCCAGACGAAACCGGTCTCGGTGCAAAACGATGCGGCTACGACGAATGGCCGTCAGCCCGTCGTTGGCGCGAACGACTTCAGGTACTTCATGCCGGTGTCGCACATGATCGTCACGATCGTGGCGTCCGGGCCAAGCCGTTCGGCGAGTCGCAATGCGCCAGTTACGTTGGCTCCGGTCGACGTACCGCAAAACAACCCCTCTTCGGCGGCCAGTCGGAACGCCATGGCTCTCGCCTCCTCCGTGGAGACACGCTCGAGCTCGTCAGCAATCCCGTCGCGCCAAAGCGGCACGACATAACCCGCGCCGATCCCGTCGATCTTGTGCGCGCCGGTAGGGCCGCCCGACAGTACCGCGGATTCGGCCGGCTCCACACCGGCGATCCGAATGCGTGCATCGTGTTCGCGCAAGCGCCGCGAAATCCCGCGCAGCGACGCAGCCGTGCCGACGCTCTGGACGAAGCCGTCGAGGCGGCCGCCGGTCTGCTCCCAGATCTCGTCGGCCATCTTCGTATAGGCGTTGAGCTGATCGGTGTTTTCCATCTGCGCCGTGATGTATGCGCTCGTCTCGCCGGCAATTCGATGCGCTTCGCGAATCATGTCCTTCGTCAGCTTCTCGGTTTGCTTGCCGTTGTCGCTGGCGACGAGCGTCAGCTTCGCGCCCAGCAGGCGCATGTGATCCAGCTTTTCCTTCGAGAACGCATCCGATGAAACCAGATGCAGCGGATGCCGCTTGACGGCACACACCAGCGCCAGCGACACACCTGTGCTGCCGCCGGTGTATTCGACCACTGCGCCGCCGGGCTTCAGACGCCCATCCCGCTCGGGAGCTTCGATCATTTCGAGCGCGATCCGATCTTTCATGCTGCCGGTTGGATTCTGGCTTTCGAGCTTGACGAAAAGGCGTGCGCCGTTCTTCGGGACAACGTTTCGCAACGGGACGAGTGACGTGTTGCCGATCGTGTCGAGGATGTTGCCGGGAGTCGATTTCATGGTGACCTCTGAAGTAAGCAGGCAAGTGAAACGCAAGTGCGTGGGGGTCAGCTCGCTTGTCCGAGCAACGCAACAGCGAACGTGAGCGTCGCCGCGAAGCCGGCCAGGAAGGCGATCGTGCGAACAACGGGAATGCCGGCGGCGTAGACCACGTAGTGAACCAACCGGGCACCGAGATAGAGCTTGGCCGCGAACACCGTCGCCGGGCCGCTCGCCCCCGTCATTGCGCACATCAGCACGAGCGGGGCGAACACGGCGAGATTCTCGATCGCGTTCGCATGCGCGCTCCGTGCGCGTTCCGCCCACGGCGGATCGGGCGGACGGGACGGATCGGGATTGTTCAGGGCCGCCATCAGGCCACGCGTCATGATCCTGGCCAGCATGTACGGAATCCACATCAGCAGCGTTGCGATTGCGGTGAGCGTCAGCAGGTGAAGTTCTGGCGAAAATGTCATCGGATTGGCCTTGTCGTACAGAAGGTGCAGCAGAGATCTGCGGATGCCGGAAACGCTTCGCAGTCTAGACTCGCGACGAGGTCTGATCCATAGTCACAAATGACATTAATAGCGACAATCGCGACACCCGATCGACATGGAATCCGACAGTCGTTCGACCGCGACGATGCATCGTTGGCGCGTAGCACCAACGCGCCACACGTCGCCCACCGAATTCATTCAGACCGCACGCGACACAAGCTCGCCAAGAACCGTATCCAGTGCGATGTGACCGCGCACGATTTCTTCCGGATTACTTTCGAAATCGATCCAGCCTTCGTTGAAGCCGTCCAGCATGCGCATGCGGGGTAGTGGATGTTTCATGCCCTGCGCACGGAACAGCGCTTCCCACGTTCGCCTGTCGACGCCTTCTGCGCGCACCTGCCGGCCCAGAACGCGAGCGAAGGCGAGTGCAAGATCGTCGGGGCTCACGCGGCGCGGGCCCTCGAGCTCGACGACACGCACACCGCGCCAGGTCTGCTGGAGCAGTTCGGCCGCAACGCGACCTACGTCCGCGGTGGCGACCATCGGCACGGGTTTGTCGAGCGGCTGCAGGTAGCTGGCGACGACGCCCTCGTCGCGCGCGGACGCGACGTCCCACGCGGCGTTCTCCATGAACCAGCCGGGCCGCAGGAACGTCACGGGCATCGGCATCTCGCGCAGCGCCTGTTCCATCAGCGTGCGTTGCGTGAGCAGATTGGGCTCGTCAGCCTGTGCACCGATCGTCGACAGGCAAACGACCTTTTCGGGGCGCGCCTTCAGAAGCGCCGCGGACACGGCCTCGATCACTTTCCGCGCCTCGGGAAACCCGGGCTCCGGATCGAACTCCGAAGGCGGCAGGATGAAAACGCCCGCAGCGCCCGTGAACGCGGCGGCGAGCGACGATGGGTCTTCCATGAAGGCAGTCGCAATCTCGCACCCGCGCGCCGCCCACGCCCCTGCCCGCGTCGTGTCGCGCGCGACCGCGCGCACCGGCCGCCCCGAGGCCAGCAGCTCGCTGGCCAATGCGCCGCCGACCTTGCCGGTGATTCCTGTTATCGCATACATGCTCGTTCTCCGTGTGTGAATACGTCGGTCGCATTCTGGCCAAACATCGAGCGAAACAAAACGACATGGATGGAAGCAGATAAGTGACAACGCGTCACTAATTCGGCATGATCGACGCAGACGACCGGCATTGCTGCGCTGTCCGGCGTCGGCGTGGCGGCCTTCAGCGGGTCGCCCGCGATCCGCCACCGTATGCACTCGAACAACCATGAGATCCAGTAGCGAGAAACTGTCCGGCAGCATTAGCGTGTTCGCCGCCGTGGTCGATGCCGGAACGTTTGCGGCTGCGGCCGACGTAATAGGCATGACGCCGCCGGGCGTCAGTCGAGCGATTGCACGACTGGAAAGAAGGCTGAACATCCGGCTTTTCAATCGAACGACGCGGTCGGTGTCGCTGACTGAAGAGGGCCGCAGGTTTTACGAGCAGGTCATGCCGCATCTTGCCGGGCTGGAGGAAGCGGCCGCGGCGGCCGCAGGCGGCGCCTCCGTCGTGCGCGGAAAGCTGCGAATCAATCTGGATCCCGTCGTTTACCGGGCCATTCTCGGGCAACAACTCGATGCGTTCATGGACGCACATCCCGACCTCGAAATCGAGCTCATCGCGCGAGACAGCCTGGGCGACCTCGTCATGGACGGCTTCGACCTCGCCGTGCGATTCGGCGAACCGCGATCGTCCAGCCTGATTGCGAGAAAGCTGCTCGATACCGGCGTCGTGACGGTCGCGGCGCCCTCGTACATCGCTCGCCGGGGACGGCCGGCCAAACCCGAGGACCTCGAAAGCCGGAGCCACCGGTGCCTTGAATTTCGCAACCCGGAGACAGGCAAGCCGTTCGCCTGGGAATTCCATCGTCGGCGCAAACGCATCGTGGTCGACACCCGGGGACGCCTCACGGTCAACGATCCAGGCGCCCTGCTCAGCGCGTGCCTCGCCGGTTCCGGCATTGCGCAGATGCTGCTGCTCGGTGCCGAGCCGCTGATCGCCGACGGCCGGTTGATCGATCTCTTTCCCGAATGGGCCGACGAGCGGTATCCGTTATATGCGTACTACCCATCCCGGCATCACGTGCCGGCCAAGACCCGGGCGTTCCTGGATTTCATGGTCGAACTGACGGGTATTCACGGGCGCGCCGGCAGGCGCTAGTCCCGTTCCGGCGGCGCCCACGGCCCCGTGGCTCGGCATTCGCCGCGTACGGCACGCCGCTTTTCAAGGCCGGACGCTACCGATTGCTGGCGCGCAATTCCCGCACCCCACGGCCGAGCCTGCGACGCAACAAGGCCCGCAACGTCGCCGCATCCGCGTAGCCGACCTCGCTCGCAATCGTCTCCAGGTCGTAACCCATCGACACGAGATTCTGTGCCCGTTCGATGCGGAGATCCTGGACGAACGCCAATGGCGACTTCCCAAGTACCGCCTCGGTACGGCGCTGCAGCGTGCGCGGTCCGACGGCCAATGCGGCGGCCGCCGCCTGAAGCGAAAAACCCGCGGAAAGATGCTCGCGGGCCCATCGCTCGAATCGAGCGACCAGCGGATCCGCATGGGCAAGGTAATCCGGAATGATGTATTCGGCCTGCGACGAACGCTTGTCGATCAGCATGAAACGGGCAACGAGCGTGGCCAGTTCGGGACTCGCCTGACGCATCAACCACAGCGCAAGGTCGAGATGACCCATGGCCGATCCCGCCGTCACCAAGCGATCCGCGGCGACGACCATGCGTGAATCGTTCAGATCGACCGCAGGATAACGTTGACGAAAGAAGGGCGAGAGCGACCAGGTTGTCGTCGCCTCGCGATGATCCAGAAGCCCGGCTTCCGCCAGCACGAACGTACCGATGCAAGCGGCGGCGACGCCGACGCCATCGGCATGCCACGCCCGAAGGTGCGCCATTGCATCGCGCACGTCCGGACGCTCCAGCGCCTCGATCAGGCGCTCCGGCTGCCTGATGCCAGGCGCGGGCACGACCACCCAGTCGGCATGGCGTGCGCTGCTTGCGGGCTCCGCCAGCATGGACAGTCCGTGCGCGGTACGGACGCGTCTGCGTACGCCGACCACTCCGACGTCGAAGGGCGGCGCGGCAAAGCCCTGAGCGGCAGCCAGTTCGTTGGCCATCGCGAAGGTATCCAAAAGCACCGTCAGGCCGGTGTCGAACAGCCCTTCGAGCGCCAGAATGGACAATCTCATGTCGTAAACGCATCCATTAATGTCATTTGCGACTATAGCCCGCTTTCCGTGAAAAACCTAGACTGCACTGCAATGCGGCGAAGAGTTCTCCAATGACGTCGCCCATTTCATCTCGACCGCGTCGGACATGCTCGCGCTGATTCGGTTGCGGCTCTCCAACCTTGTTTTGCTGGAACACACTCGACATGACCAAAACTATTCTGATAACCGGCGCCAGCAGCGGCTTCGGCCGCCACACTGCAGAAGGGCTCTCGGCGGCCGGGCACCGGGTATTCGCGTCGATGCGCGACATCGCCGGCCGAAACCGGCCGCATGCCGAAGCCCTTCAAGCGAAAGGCATGCACGTCATCGAACTGGATGTGGCGGACGATGCGTCCGTCGAGCGAGGCGTGGCTTCCGTGCTGGAAAATGCCGGGCATCTCGACGTCCTCGTCAACAACGCAGGTATCGGATCAGCGGGTATTTCCGAGGCGTTCACGACACAGCAGGTACAGGCGCTCTTCGACGTGAATGTATTCGGCATCCAGCGAACGTCGAGGGCGGTGCTGCCAACCTTCAGGAAACTGGGCGAAGGCCTGATCGTGAACATCGGCTCGATACTCGGCCGCGTGACGTTTCCGTTCTTCGGTCTTTATGGCGCATCGAAGTTCGCGCTCGAAGCGTTGACCGACAGCTACCGCTACGAGTTGTCGACGTCGGGCATCGACGTCGTTCTCGTTCAACCCAGCAACTATCCGACGAATATTTTCGCCAGCGCGCAGCGGCCCGCCGACGCCGCACGCATACCCGGCTACGGCGAGGCCGGCGCGATTCCGGACAAGATGGTGGAGACGCTCATGGCGCTGTTCGCGAGCGACCACGCGCCGAACCCGCACGACGTCGCCGACGCGATCGTGCAGCTTGTCGCACAAGCCAACGGTACTCGCCCGCCGCGTTTGATCGTGGGCGAGTCATTCGGCGCTGACGCCCTCAACGCCCAAGCGGCATCGATTCAGGCGCAGGTGCTCGAGGGCCTCGGGCTGGCACACCTCGCCGAGCCGAAAGGGCGATCCGCCGCGGCCTGAAGGTACGCTCGACGCGGAAGCCGACACCGATCCGACGCGCTGCCCCCGCTTCGTTCAATTGCCGGGCGCGAGGTCGTTGGCAAACCGGTTCGTATAACCGAGCGTACCGACGCCGCCGATGGAGTTGCACGTCGACGATGCGGCGCCGGGCGGACAATCGACGTCACGGTCGAACGACCAGAAGTGGACACCCACGAGGCCATTCTGTTTCACGAACTGCGCAACGGTGTCCGCATCGGCCGGCGTAAAGGTTTCGCCGCTCACATCGTTGCCGCCGATCATCGGCGTCAGCTCGATCTGGCTGTACGGCACGCCCCAGTGATCGTGCAGGTTCATCGCCGCCTGGATCGCCGACTGTCCCATCTGGCAGGTGCCGTTCGCGACCACGCAGTTCCCCGCCCCCGCCGACCCGTAGTCCATCGTCATCAGGTCGATGGTGTAGTTCTTCAGGCCGTACGCCTGGATCGCCTGCATGACCCAGTCTCCATACACGTTGAAGCTGTCGGGGGCGCTAGCGCCCCAGGAGCCGGCCGTGGTCGCGCCCTGCTGGGAAGGGGCCAGTGTCGCGAGCGTAAAGCTGAAGCGCAGGCCGGGATAATTCTGCTGGGCGACCGCCACGCGCCGGACGAGATCGTCGATCACCTGTTGTGTCTGCCCGCCCTCGATATCGAAGTCGATCCCGATGAGGTTGTTCGACGCATAACGATTGATGAAGGCCGCCATGCCCGCATCCGACCCGCACGTGAACATGCCGGCCGCGCCGCCGGTGGAAATCACGTAATTCACATTGGCAGCAGTGAAAAGCGGCACATTGGCGGCCGCCATCGCGCCGCCGTCGACGCCCGCCCAGTTCTCGCTGCCGCATTCGCCGGTCGCAAACGCGAGCGTCAGCGTGCGGACACCGGCTGGCAGCACCGACAGCACCGGGCGCATCTGACCGGTGACGTTCGACGAGATGACGTTCGTGTTCCAGTTCATCGAAATCGTCGCGTCCTTGTACGGGCTATAAACGAACGCCGGCGCCGTGCCGGTACCCGTCCCGGCTGCCGCGGCGGTGCCGGTGCCGAAGGACGACCATGCCAGCAGAAGCGCCAGCGCGCCCTTCAAGGTCGATCGCTGCATGATTCCGGATCGGTTGCTCTTCATTTTCACGCCCTCATTGCGTTTTACGCATTGCCGGCATCGGTCTTTCACGCGATACATGCCGGGGAAGATTTCAGGAAGACGCGCTCCGTCCACACGGGCGTAACGAAAACCCGCCACGTCATGCGGACGGCAAGCGTCTGCACCATTGATACGGACTACCGAATCAACATCGTGATCAGATCAGCCTTTCGACTCCTCCACCCGGCGGCTTCCACTTTCGATTGACAACGCTCCGCCCAGGTCGAATTCAAGAGAAATCAACCTTACAAATTGCCATCCGAAGACAAATTTCGATATTGATTTTGTTCTTATATCTACGACGAAAAAACTGCGACTTCGGTCTATGCTGGTGAAGCATGTACACGCCACTTTCGCGCAAGACCGGATGCCCGTCACACGCGCGATGCAGGCGGTACGTGAAGCCGTCACGCAGGCCTGGGATAGCGTGCCTGCCACGCGGCGGCGGATACCGGTCTTTCGACGGCCGATGTAGTGATGCTTCAATCCGACGCCCGCGTTTCGTTTGGTTATACTACATAATCGTCAGGCATCAACCCTTGAATCGAGTATTTTCACCCGTATCGAAATCAGAAATATTCACGCGATCGCATTGCCATATTGCAATTATCGCCATTCGATAATTTAACCGGATATCCCGCAGCCATTTGGCTGATTGTTCAAAACAACGAAATTCAGGCGACGCGATCGGGCTTCATCGTATTGGCTGCCGACCCGCGATGACGTCACGTAGCCGTCCTTGATGCATCCACCGAACCCGGAGGCCGAACATGACTGTCGATCTCGCCCCCCAAGCGTCGACCCGCACCACCCAACTGGTCACCCGGGTGTACGCGAGGCTCCTGCTGGTCGGCTTCGCGCTGCTGCCCGCCTATCTGATCGCCTACCTGTACTTCTTCCAGGACCCGTCGCTGAAATTCGAGAATCACGCCTTTCACGAGCTGGCGATCGCGGCCGCCACGCTCGAAGGCGCGTTCGTCACGTATGTCTGCTGGCGCTGCTATCGCCTGTCGGGTGAGCCGTTGCTTCGCTGGCTTACGCTGGGCTTTCTGGGCTTTTCCGTCATCTATGCGTTGCACGGCCTGTTCACCGGCATGGCGCATCACAACATCTGGCTGTTCCTGCTGTACGGGCCGGCATCGCGCCTGACCATGTCGATCCTGATCCTTGTCGGGCAGCTCACCTATAGTCACAAGGCCGACAGCGCAACGACCCGCGCCGATCCCCGCATCTGGTTGCCCTGGCTCGCGCTGTTCGGACTCGTCGACGTCGCGGTCGCCGTGATCGCCTTCTCGCCGGTGGCCGGCAACCTGTGGGTGCGCCTGTCGATGGAAGGCGGCGCACTGCTGCTCTCGGCCGTGAACGTCGTTGCGCTGGTCGTACGCCGCATCCGCTCGCCGCTGATGACGATCTACGGCATTTCGGTCACGTCGTTCGCACTCTCGTCGCTCGCCTTCATCCTCGGGCGGCCGTGGAATCACATGTGGTGGCTCGCGCATGCGATTTTCGCAGCCGGCTTCTTCCTGCTCAGTTTCGGCGTGGTGCAGGCCTTTCAAACGACCCGTTCGTTTTCGAAGATCTACAGCCAGGCAGAACTGTTTGCCCGGTTGAGGGACGCGATGGCCAGGACGGAGCGTGCGTTGCAGGCGCTGCAACGGACCAACGAAAAGCTCGAGCACCTGGCGGCCACGGACCCGCTCACGGGCGCGACCAACCGGCGGCAATTCATCGAAAGCGTGGAAGCGGAAATCAACCGGGCCAAGCGCAACGGCGCGCCGTTCTCGCTGCTCGCGCTCGACCTCGACCACTTCAAGGCGATCAACGACAGTTACGGGCATCAGGCGGGCGATCAGGTGTTGCAACGCTTCGTCGACAAATGCACCGATGCGATCCGGCCGTACGATGGCGTCGCGCGGGTAGGCGGCGAGGAATTCATGGTGCTGCTGCCGCAAGCCGCGCTGGACACGGCCCGGTCGATCGGCGAGCGCATCCGCGCGGCAATCGCCGGCGCGCCGTTCGAAGCAGGCATCGGCGAACCGATCAAGGTCACCGTGAGTGTCGGCGCCTCCGAATTCGGCCGGGACGGCGAGACGATCGACGCGATCCTGCGCAAGGCCGACGAACGCCTGTACCGCGCGAAGCATCAAGGCCGCAACCAGGTGGTCGCCGGGTAAGCCGGTTGCCGTGTCAGTGCCGCTCACCGCGCTCCTCACACGGGTTCTTCAACTCATGACGCGCCGGGCATCGCCGGGCGCGTCATGTCGCGGCCGGATCAGAACGGGCTGCGTGTCGTATCGCCATTGGTGAAGATCGCGTCGACGACCTGATAGAACGCCATCGCCGTATCCGCGACTTCCCAGACTGCAAGGATGACGTGGTAGCCGCTACGCATCGGCAGCCGGCACGCGTGAATGGTCGGCTGCTGGGGCACCAGGTTCGCGTTCGGGTTCCAGTATGGCTGGCCGGGATTCTGGATCGTGCAGAACGGCGTGGGCTCGAACTGCGCACGCGTGAGCTTTTCCGACGGGTTCCAGTCGGCGCGTGTAATGAAGTAGTTCCAGCGACGCGTCTTGTGCACGGCGCTGAATTCCCACTTGAAATTCTGCACCGCGCCCGGCCGTAGCGGGATCTTCTGCCAGCGGCCCGGCGACTGCTCGTTCAGCACGGGCAGCGGGCCATTCGTGCTGGCGCCGGCGATTTCGCCGTCCTTCGGTGGTGCGGCATTCTTCGCGTCGTCCGGCGCGAACGGGTCCGGCAGGCCGCTTTGCGTCGCGGGGAAGAACTTGCCGTTCTCCATCGCGTTCGCGTGCCACGCGTCGACAGGGCAGTTCGGATTCTGGCCTTGCGTGCACAGCACGATGCGCGAAGGCGGTTCGGTCAAACGGCCGTGCGCGTGCGCACCGGCCGCCGCGACCAGCAGTGCCGCACCGGCCAGCGCGCGTGGCATGACGAAAGCAACGTAGCTGCGGATGTTCTGGTTCATGAGCCCTCTCATGGCATGAATGTCGAAACGGATATGCGCACATCGAGCCTGTCGCAGGATTCCGCGAAGAGATTCCTGTCGACGCATCGTCGCGCATGCTGATCGGCGAAAGCGGCGGTCGAATGAAACCGCGGCAAGCAATGATCAATCGCCGTGCTTCCTGACAAATCACTTTCACCGAGTCGAACCTTATCCGCAAAAACCGGAAAAATAAACGTCCGTCATTGATAATCATTTGATTCGCGGCATCGAATCATCCATTCCTGGTTTCTTCGCCCTTCAACCCTGACGTAACGCGGATTCTGGTGTTTGACGATCGTGAATGATCGATCCCGGAATTTCGCGTTCGGAGGCCACCGGAATGGCCGACTCCATTGCTCAATAATTTGATTCGTCGATTGATATTTGAACTGGATAAAACCCGCCAATAATTCAAAATCCGGATCGGGACGAATCATTGTTTCGCTGAAAATTACGCCTGATCTGAAAATAGCTCGCAGGCCATCGTCGACCGGGAGCCTCCAGATCCGGGCATATTCAAACGCTGGCGCGCTGCGCATCGATGTCGTCAATGTCGGTCGCGTTGCGAAGCGCGGAGTCATCCCCCCAAGCCCCCACCCCGAAGCGAACAACCCACAGCGCCCAACGCCCGCGTTGTCGACCGCCCACAGGCACGAAACCAACGCAAAATCTGAAAGACTGAATTGCCGATCCGCACGCTTTTGACGCAGCTATATTCTCGACGACCAGCCCTTTAAACAAGGACTGCGAACAATATCCGTCAACCTACGTTCGAGACCTTCATCCATGAATAAAACGACACGGCTGCTGCGCATGACGTGCGCACTCGCCTGCTGCGGCCTGTTCTCCCACGCGCATGCGCAAAGCAGCGTCACGCTGTACGGCGTCATCGACACCGGGATCGACTTCGCGTCGAACGTCGACGGCCAGCACCTGTGGCAGATGGCGAGCGGCGTCAGCGCCGGCAGCCGCTGGGGGCTGCGCGGCAAGGAAGATCTCGGTGGCGGGCTCGCCGCGATCTTCGATCTCGAAAGCGGCTTCAATTCCACGAACGGCGGGCTCGGCAGCGGCCTCGCGTTCTCGCGCAACGCTTACGTCGGGTTGTCCGACCAACGCATGGGCACGCTGACGCTCGGCCGGCAGTGGGATCCGATCGTCGACCTGATCGAGCCGTATTCGCTGAACGACTATTACGGGGGCTGGTATTTCTCGCACCCGAACGACATGGACAACCTCGACAACGGCTTCGCGATCAGCAATGCCGTGAAATACACGAGCCCGACGATCGCCGGCTTCACTGCCGAGGCGCTCTACTCGTTCGGCGGGCAGCCCGGCCGCTTCTCCGACAACGCCGCGTACAGCGCGGCGCTCGCCTACACGAACGGGCCGTTCTCGGCCGGCGTCGGCTACCTGCGCGTCAACGATCCGGAGCAGGCTGTGCAGAGCTACCAGAACGGCGGCGGATACACGAACGCGGTGTACGGCGACGCGCTCATGAACGCGCGCAGCCAGAACATCTTCGCGGCCGGCGCGTCGTACCAGATCGGCAACGTCAAGCTGATGGGCAACTTCACCAACGTCGATTTCCAGCAAGGCGACGACGCGCAGGACGTGAAGTTCCAGAACTACGAGATCGCCGGCACGCTCGCCGCCACGAGCCAGCTCAACTTCGGCCTCGGCTATACCTACACGACCGGCCGCGACCACGCGACCGGCCAGGAACCCGACTACCGGCAACTGAACGCGAGCGCCGAGTACGAGCTGTCGAAGCGCACGGCGATCTATGCACTCGCGGCACTGCAGATGGCGTCGGGCGGCGCCGTCGCGCAGGTCGCGGGCTTCGATCCGTCGTCGAGCGGCCGGCAGGCGGTCGGCCGGATCGGGCTGCGCCACACGTTCTAGGCGATCGCGCGAAGGGGCCGGCTTCCCGTGTACCGGAAGCCGGCCCCGGCCGGCGCGATCGACCCACGCGCCGAATCAGTTCGGCAGGCTGACCACCATCTGCTCGTCCTCCAGCAGTTGCGTGAGCGACCCGTGCAGACGCTCGAGGCTCCGCGGCGGCAGCGCGAAACTCGCCCAGCCGAGCCCCGTGTGCCGCAGCAACAGCACCGCGCCGCCGTACAGCGGATGGCGCTCCGCATACCAGCACGGGTCCATCTCCGTCACGAACTGCTGCGCGCGCGGCGGCATCTCGGGCACGGCCGGCTGCATCGACGCGCGCAACAGGCTCAGATACTGGATGACCGCGTCGACGTCCTCCGGATCGAGCACCGCGGCGCCCCGTTCGACCGACACCAGCACCACCGGCTTGCCGTGCTCCTGGATCATCTTGATACTCAGCGGCTGCGTCATTATTGCGTTCCTCGTGGCTACTCGTATCGGCCCATTATCGGCAGCCGCGTCGCGCGCGCACCTGAAGATTTGATGCAGCTTCATGAATTTATTTTTAGGTTGACTGCCGTTGCGACAATCGCGTATTCGCCGTCACGACGCACGACGATCTCGATGGCATGGTCGATACCTTCGACGACACGCGTGTTCAGTGAATCGCAGCGTCAGGCGAGAACGCCGCCCCGCTCGCGCACGCCTCGCCCCCCGCCTCGTCCGCCGCTTCCTTAAACGAAATTTCATCCATTCCGCGTCGTTTTTTAAGCGTCCGGCGCCGGCCCGCATCCCATAATCGGCTCGCTACCTCGCCGGTCACGCGCGGCGGCACGCATCGAGCGATGCGTCGGCGGCGCATGCGAACGGTCAATTCTTTCCTTCGGCGGACCATGAACCAACTGCAAGCGATGCGCGTGTTCACGCGTGTAGTCGAGTTGTCGAGTTTCAATCTCGCCGCGCGCCAGCTCGGGATGTCGGCGGCCGCGGTCACGCGCAGCGTCGGCATGCTCGAAGCGCACCTGAACATGCGACTGCTGAACCGGACGACCCGCAGCCTGTCCCTCACCGAGACCGGCCGCGAATATCTCGACGGTTGCCGCTCGATCATCGAGAAGCTCGACGAGATGGAATCGAACCTCGTGCAGGTCACGCGCGACCCGCGCGGCACGCTGCGGATCGCCGCGTCGGCGACCTCCGTCGCGGCCGGCCTCGGCATGCTGCTGTCGGCGTATCGCGACGGGCATCCGCGCGTCCGGTTCGACGTGACCACGTTCGACACGCACGTCGACATGGTCGAGGGCGGCTACGACGTCTGCTTCTGCGACGATCGCCGCCTCGTCAACGCGACCTTCGTGTCGCGGATGCTGACGAGCGTGCGCGACGTGGTCGTCGCGTCGCCCGAGTACCTCGCGCGCCACGGCACGCCGAACGATCCCGTCGAACTGAACGAACACAGCCTGCTGACCGTGTCGAACGGCACCGCGCGCAGCTGGGAGTTCTCGGACGTCGACGGCTCCTACCGCGTCTACACCGGCAACGCGCTGGCCTCGACCGGCAGCATGATGGTGCGGATCGCGGCACTCAATCACATGGGCATCACGCAATTGCCGCACCCGCTCGTCGCCGACGATCTCGCACGCGGCGCGCTGGTGCCGCTGCTCGAACGCTACGAAGTGAACGGCGGCGCGCGCTGCATCTCGATGCTTTACCCGAGCCGCAACCATCTGTCGACCAAGGTCCGCAGCTTCATCGACTACGTGGTCGAACACTATCGCGCGCCCGAGCGCGCCGCCGCCTGATTCCGCCCGGGCCGCTCCGTCCATGCCCCACATCCTGACGATCGAAGACGATCCGCTGATCGCGGATCACATCACCCAGACGCTGCGCGCCGCCGGCCACCAGGTGGACGTCGCGCGCACCGGCCGCGATGGCATGGCCAGGGCGATGAGTGCGGACTACGACGTCGTGACGCTCGACCGCATGCTGCCGGATCTCGACGGGCTCACGATTCTCGCGACGATGCGCGGCGTCGGCCTCGACACGCCGGTGCTCGTGATGAGCGCGATGTCCGACGTCGACCAGCGCATCCAGGGGCTGCGCGCGGGCGGCGACGACTATCTCGTCAAGCCGTTCTCGCTCGACGAGATGTGCGCGCGCATCGACGTGCTGATCCGCCGCCGGCCGCGCGGCGCGCAGGTCGAGACGGTCCTGCGCGCGGGCGAGCTCGCATTCGACCTGGTGCGGCGCCGCGTCACGCTCGGCGCGAGCGAGCTCGCGCTGCTGCCGACCGAATTGCGCGTGCTCGAATTCATGATGCGCCACGCCGGCCGCGTGCTCACGCGCACGATGATCTTCGAGGCGGTGTGGGGCTGCCGCTTCGATCCGGGCACCAACCTGATCGACGTCCACGTCGGCCGCCTGCGCAAGAAGGTGAACCGTCCGGATGCGGCACCGTTGATCCGCACGATCCGCGGCTCGGGCTACATGCTCGGCTGAATCCGGCCGCCGCCACCTAAAACTTCTTTCATCTTTTTAGCGACCGGCTGTTAGGGGCCGCTCCGCAGAATGCGGTCATCGGCTGCGTATCGGTGTTTTCCCGAAGCCGCGCGCATCCGGCTCTTCTTCACGACGCTTTTGAACGGAGCAGCACCCCATGCTGAAAATTGTCCGGCTCGCGCTCACCCGGCCCTACACGTTCGTCGTGCTGGCGCTGCTGATCCTGATCGCGGGTCCGCTCGCGGCACTCCGCACGCCCATCGACATCTTCCCGGATATCCGCATTCCGGTGATCAGCGTCGTCTGGAACTACGCCGGCCTGCAGCCGGACGACATGTCCGGACGCGTGATCACGTATTACGAGCGCACGCTCGGCACGACGGTCAACGACGTCCAGCATATCGAGTCACAATCGTTCCGCGGCTACGGCATCGTGAAGATCTTCTTCCAGCCGACCGTCGATATCCGCACGGCGACCGCGCAGGTCACGTCGATCTCGCAGACCGTGCTCAAACAGATGCCGCCCGGCACCACGCCGCCGCAAATCCTCAACTACAACGCGTCGACCGTCCCCGTGCTGCAGATCGCGCTGACCAGCAACACGCTCGACGAACAAAAGCTGGCGGATTACGCGGTCAACTTCATTCGACCGCAGCTGCTGTCGGTGCCCGGTGTCGCGATTCCGACGCCGTACGGCGGCAAGTCACGTGAAGTGCAGATCGACCTCGACCCGCAGGCGCTGCAGTCGAAAGGGCTGTCGGCGCAGGACGTCGCGCACGCGCTCGCGCAGCAGAACCAGATCATCCCGGCCGGCACGCAGAAGATCGGCCGCTTCGAATACAACATCAAGCTCAACAACAGCCCGCTCTCGCTCGACGCGTTGAACGACCTGCCGATCAAGTCGGTCGACGGCACGACGATTTATATCCGTGACGTCGCGCATGTGCGTGACGGCTATCCGCCGCAGGGCAACATCGTGCGCGTGGACGGCCGCCGCGCGGTGCTGATGAGTATCCTGAAGAACGGCTCGGCATCGACGCTCGACATCATCGCGGGCGTGAAGGCGAAGCTGCCGCTGGTCGAACAGACGCTGCCGCCGGGCCTGAAGCTCGTCACGATGGGCGACCAGTCGACCTTCGTGAACGGCGCCGTCAGCGGCGTGGCGCGCGAAGGCATCATCGCCGCCGCGCTGACCTCGCTGATGATCCTGCTGTTCCTCGGCTCGTGGCGCTCGACGCTGATCATCGCCGCGTCGATCCCGCTGGCCGTGCTCTCGGCGATCGCGCTGCTCGCGGCGACCGGCGAAACACTCAACGTGATGACGCTCGGCGGCCTCGCGCTCGCGGTCGGGATTCTGGTCGACGACGCGACGGTGACGATCGAGAACGTGAACTGGCACCTCGAACAGGGCAAGGACACGCGCACCGCGATCGTCGACGGCGCGAAACAGATCGTGATGCCGGCACTCGTCTCGCTGCTGTGCATCTGCATCGTGTTCGTGCCGATGCTGATGCTCGACGGCATCTCGCGCTTCCTGTTCGTGCCGATGGCGAAGGCGGTGATCTTCTCGATGATGTCGTCGTTCGTGCTGTCGCGCACCTTCGTGCCGATGCTCGCGCAATACCTGCTCAAGCCGCACGCGTCGGCCGGCCATGCGTCGGGCGAGCTCGCGGCGATCATGGATTCGCATGCGGGCCATGCCGGCGCGCACGACGCGCCGCCGTCGCGCAATCCGCTGGTGCGCTTCCAGCGTGCATTCGAGCGCCGCTTCGAGTCCGTGCGCGCGTCGTACCGGATCCTGCTGGGCCTCGCGCTCACGCGCCGCAAGCCGTTCGTCGTCGCGTTCCTGTGTGTGGTGGCCGCATCGTTCCTGCTCGTCCCGTGGCTCGGCCGCAACTTCTTCCCGACGATCGACTCGGGCGAGATCTCGCTGCACGTGCGTGCGCCGGTCGGCACACGTGTCGAGGAAACCGCCGCCGAGTTCGACCGTATCGAAAACACGATTCGCGGCGTGATCCCGCCCGCGCAGTTGCGCGAAGTGGTCGACAACATCGGCCTGCCGAACAGCGGGATCAACCTGACCTACAACAACAGCGGCACGCTCGGACCGCAGGACGGCGACATCCTGATCTCGCTGTCGCACGACCACGCGCCGACCGCCGACTACGTGCGCGAGTTGCGCGAACGCCTGCCGCGCGCCTATCCGGGCACCACGTTCTCGTTCCTGCCTGCCGACATCGTCAGCCAGATCCTCAACTTCGGCGCACCGGCCCCGGTCGACCTGCAGGTGGCCGGCCCCAACCAGCAGGCCAACCTCGCTTATGCGCGGGAGCTGTACCGCAAGCTGCGCCTGATCGCCGGCGTGGCCGACCCGCGCATCCAGCAGGCCAGCACCTATCCGCAGTTCACGGTGGCGGTCGACCGGACGCGTGCCGACCAGCTCGGCATCACCGAGCAGGACGTGACGAACTCGGTGGTCGCGACGCTCGCGGGCACCAGCCAGGTCGACCCGACCTACTGGCTCAATCCGCGTAACGGCGTGTCCTATCCGATCGTCGCGCAGACGCCGCAGTACCGGATGACCACGCTGTCGGCGCTGCAGAACCTGCCGGTCACCGGCGCGAACGGCCAGTCGCAGCTGCTCGGCGGTCTCGCGACGATCACGCGCGGCGTCGGCAACGCGGTGGTGTCGCACTACAACATCGAACCGCTGTTCGACATCTACGCGACCACCCAGGGCCGCGACCTCGGCGCCGTCGCCGCCGACATCGGCAGCATCGTCAAGGCCACCGCGAAGGACCTGCCCAAGGGCTCGACCGTCACGCTGCGCGGCCAGGTGCAGACCATGAACAGCGCGTTCACCGGCCTGCTGCTCGGGCTCGCGGGCGCCATCGTGCTGATCTACCTGCTCATCGTCGTGAACTTCCACTCGTGGGCCGATGCGTTCGTGATCGTCTCCGCGCTCCCGGCGGCGCTGGCCGGCATCGTCTGGATGCTGTTCACCACGCACACGCCGATGTCGGTGCCCGCGCTCACCGGCGCGATCCTGTGCATGGGCGTGGCCACCGCGAACGCGATCCTCGTCGTCAGCTTCGCGCGCGAGCGCCTCGCCGAAACCGGCAACGCGCTCGCCTCGGCGCTCGAAGCCGGCTTCACGCGCTTTCGCCCCGTGCTGATGACCGCGCTCGCGATGATCATCGGCATGGCGCCGATGGCGCTCGGCCTCGGCGACGGCGGCGAGCAGAACGCGCCACTCGGCCGCGCCGTGATCGGCGGCCTCGCGTGCGCGACGATCGCGACACTGTTCTTCGTTCCCGTCGTGTTCAGCCTCGTGCATCGGCGCGATGCGCTGAAACACGACGCACCCCGCGCTTCCTTCCCTTCCGCGTCCGGAGCTTCCCATGTCCACTGAGATCGAAATCAAGTCGCCGAAACGGCTGCCCAACCTCAAGCTCGTCGCCACGATCGCCGCGCTGGTCGCGGTCGGCATCGTGACGGCCGGCATCGCAGGCCGCGCGCACGCGAAACAGGAAATGACCCGATGGTCCGCCGAACAGGCGGTGCCGACCGTGGTCGCCTACACGCCGACGACCGGCGGCGACGGCGCCGCGCTCGTGCTGCCCGGCCACCTGTCCGCGTTCGAAAGCGCGCCGATCCATGCGCAGGTGTCGGGCTACCTGCACGCGTGGTACACCGATATCGGCGCGCACGTGAAGTCGGGCCAGCTGCTCGGCCTGATCGACACGCCCGAGCTCGACCAGCAGCTTCAGCAGGCGCGCGCCGACCTGCAGAGCTCGCTCGCCAACGAGAAGCTGGCCGCGTCCACGGCCGCGCGCTGGACCAGGATGCTCGCGCAGGATTCCGTGTCGCAGCAGGAAACCGACGAGAAGACCAGCGACCTCGCCGCCAAGCAGGCGATCGTCGCGGCCAACGAGGCCAACGTGCGGCGTCTCGACGCGCTGGAGGCGTTCAAGCGCATCGTCGCGCCGTTCGACGGCGTCGTCACCGCGCGCAAGACCGACATCGGCCAGCTGATCTCGGCCGGCGGCGGCGCCGGCCCCGAACTGTTCGCCGTGTCCGACGTGCACCGGATGCGTGTCTACGTGAGCGTGCCGCAGAACGAGGCCGCCGCGATCCGCCCCGGCATGAGCGCGACGCTGACCGTGCCCGAGCATCCGGACGAGACCTTCCATGCGACGCTCGCCGACACCGACGATTCGATCGCCGATTCGACCGGCACGCTGCTCGTGCAGCTGATGGTCGACAACCGCGACGGCAAGCTGATTCCGGGCGAATACACCGAGGTGCATTTCGCGCTGCCGGCCGGCAGCAGCCACGCGTTGACGATTCCGGCCAGCTCGCTGATCTTCCGCCAGGCCGGCCTGCAGGTCGCCGTGGTCGGCAAGGACGATCGCGCGGTGCTCAAGCCCGTCACGATCGCGACCGACCTCGGCACGCACGTGCAGATCGCGACCGGCCTCGCGCCCGACGATCGCGTGATCGACAACCCGCCCGACTCGCTGTCCGCGGGCGACCGCGTCCGGCTCGCGACGCCGGCCGGCACCGTCGCGGCGGCCGTGCGCGACACGGAGCGTGCGAATGGCTAACCCGCGTCGGCTCTGCGCGATGCTCGCCAGTATCGCGTTCCTCTCCGCCTGCTCGTTCGCGCCCGTCTATCATCCGCCGCAGACCGCGCTGCCTGCCCAATTCAAGGAAGCGGGCGGCTGGCAGCCGGCACAGCCGGCCGACCGCATCGCACGCGACGGCTGGTGGAAGGCGTTCCGCGATCCGGTGCTCGACCGGCTCGAAGCGCGGGTGGCGGCCGCCAACCCCGACGTGGCCGCCGCGGTGGCCCGCCATGACGAAGCCGGCGCGCTGTTCGATCAGGCGCGCGCGGGGCTGTTCCCGACCATCGGCCTCGGCGCGCAGGTCTCGAGCAACCGGCAATCGGCCACGCGCCCGCTGCGCGGCGCGAACCAGCCGAACGTGTACGGCTCGAACACGCTCGACGCAGGCTTCGACTACGACCTCGACCTGTGGGGCAAGGTGCGCAACGAGGTCGCGGCCGGGCGCGCGAACGCGCAGGCCAGCGCCGACGATCTCGCGTCGGTGCAGCTGAGCCTGCAGGCCAGCCTCGCGAACGCGTACTTCAACCTGCGCGGGCTCGACCAGCAGCAGCAGTTGCTGTCCGACACGATCGACACGTACCAGCGTGCGCTGAAACTCACGATGAGCCGGCACGCGGGCGGCATCGCATCCGATCTCGACGTCTCGCGCGCGCAGACGCAGCTCGACTCGGCCCGCGCGTCGGCCGAGGACGTGCGGGCACGGCGCGCGCTGTACGAGCACGCGATCGCGACGCTCACCGGCGTACCGGCCTCGTCGTTCTCGCTCGCGCCGGACCTGAGCGTGGCGTATCTGCCGGCGATCCCGGCCGGCATTCCCGCCACGCTGCTGCAACGGCGGCCCGACGTCGCGGCCGCCGAACGCCGCATGGCGGCCGCCAACGCGCGGATCGGCGTGGTGCGCGCGGCGTTCTTCCCCGACATCACGCTCGGGCTGATCGGCGGCTACCAGAGTTCGGGGCTCGGCCATTGGCTCAGGGCGCCGAACGAGATCTGGTCGATCGGGCCCAGCCTCGCGCTCACGCTGTTCGACGGCGGCCGCCGCCAGGCGCTCACGGCCCAGGCGCACGCGCAGCTGGCCGAGAACGGCGCGAAATATCGCGCGGTGGTACTCGACGCGTGCCAGCAGGTGGAAGACAACCTCGCACTCACGCACCATCTCGGCGACGAAGCCGATCGCCAACAGGAAGCGCTCGACGCGGCCGAACGCACGTTGCAGTTGTCGATGTCGCGCTATCGGGACGGCGTCGTCAGCTATCTCGACGTGGTGACCGCACAGACCACCGAGCTCGAGACGAAGGTGGCGATGCTGGAACTGAATACGCGCCGGCAGTTGGCGGCGGTCGGGTTGATCGCGGCACTGGGCGGAGGGTGGTCAGCCGACGACGCAGCGTCCGGCGCGAAAGCGCCGGTCGCGACGCCGGCTCGTTCGACGACCTGAGCCCGTTGCGGCACGTGGGGAGCGTGTCGCGTTTGGATGCACCCGTCATCGCGACGGGTGCTTTTTTTCGCGGGCCCGGCCGGTCAGAACTTGTGACGGATGCCGGCCGCGACCACCGCCTGGCGATCGTTGCCCGACGCGGCCAGATTGAAGATCCCCTCGTTGCCGAGCACCGCGACACCGTCCGCGCCCGTCACGCGCTGATACACGCCTTCGAGATAGAGATCGGTACGGCGCGACAGCGCATAGTCGGCCTGCAGCATGAACTGGTTCCACTTCGGCGCGATGCTGCGGCCCGCATCGTCGAAACGGCCCTGCGTGAACGTATACGAGCCGCCCAGCGAGAAGGCCGGCGTCAGGAAGTAGCGCCCGTTCAGTTCGTAGTTGCTGAAGGTCAGCAACTGGCCGTTCACGGTGCCGTATGCGCCGCCCTGCGACAGTTCGCGCGGGTCGTTCAGGATCGTTCTCGTATAGACGAAGCCGATCGTCGCATGATCAAACGCATAGTGCGCGCCGGCGCCGAACGAGCGCCAGCGTCCACCCGCGAGCATCGCATCGCCGTCCGAGCTGCTCAGCGATCCGCCGGTGTTCTTCGGCGCATTCACGCCGCCCGGCTGGTTCGACTGCAGGTACGCCACGCCCACGTCGAGCGGACCGTTCGCATACCGCGCGCCGACGCTGTACGCGTTGTTGTTGCTGAACCCGCCGCCCTGGTTGCTGAAGCCGTACGCGCCGCCGAACGTCAAGCCGCCATAGTCTGCACTGCGGAACTTCACCGAGTTGTTCATCCGCGTGTCGTTGGCGAGGTTGTCGTTGTCGTACGGGTGATCGGCGAGGTTGCCGCCGAATCCCGAGCCCGTCGCCGAAAGCGGCGCGACGAAGTCGACCAGGAAATCGTATTGCCGGCCGAGCGTCACCGTGCCCCATTGGCGGCTCGCGAGGCCGACCCAGGCCTGACGGCCGAACTCGTCGCCGCCGTTGCCGAACTTGCCGTTCGCGACGTTGAAGCCGTTCTCGAGGGTGAACACGGCGGCCAGGCCGCCGCCGAGATCCTCGTTGCCGCGCAGCCCCCAGCGCGACGTGCTGACGTTGCCGCTCTGCACGCCGTAAGCGGGCCCCGCGCCGGCCGCCGATTTC
This sequence comes from Burkholderia sp. ZZQ-2, assembly GCF_050768715.1. Taxonomy (NCBI): domain Bacteria; kingdom Pseudomonadati; phylum Pseudomonadota; class Betaproteobacteria; order Burkholderiales; family Burkholderiaceae; genus Burkholderia; species Burkholderia sp. ZZQ-2. The sequence continues at coordinate 34,749 of NZ_LDVA01000300.1, forward strand.
TGGTTGCTGATGTAGTCCAGGCCCGCGTCGATCGTGCCGTACAGCGTGACGCTGCTCTGTGCATGCGCCGCGCCTGCAAGCAGGCACGCGACCGCTGCCGGGATTGCCAGAAGTTTCTTCATGATGGTTTCGCTAGAGTGGATCGGTCTTCTCGCATCGCCGGCCCGGTGTGGAACGGCCGCTCCGTCCGCGATGCGATGGCGCACAATTTAGGCAGCGGGCGTGACAGCGCCGTTATCGAAACGGCCCGAAAAATGAAACCTTCTTCATCCTCGCGATACGCCACATTCATGTCCGTGCGGAACGCATAGGCGCATGAATTTCTTTTCACGTTGCGTATGCCGATCCGATAGCCCCCCTCCCCTATGCTTGTCCTCAACCCGATGCGCGGCATCGACTGGCCGCACCGGGGATGATCCAGTCAATCATCATGAGGATTCCGAACATGAAAACCGCCACGATCGTCGCTTCCACGCTGCTCGCCGCGTGTGCCGCGCTGTCCGTTCCCGCGTTCGCGCAAACGAGTACCCACGCGATGCAGATGACGCCGGCCGCCACCAAGGACGGCGTGCCCGGCGCGCAGGCCGCCGGCCAGTGGGTGCCGCCGTACGGACAGCCGATCCACGAGAAAACGCGTGCCCAGGTCTACGCCGAACTCGTGCACGCCGAACAGGACGGGCAGATCAAGTACCTGGACTCCACGCTCTATTCGCATTGATGCGCACCGCCGTGCGGCCGGGCGTGCTGCCCGGCGCGCGCCGCCCACCCCTCGCATCACCCGTCATTCATGAAGCTTCGTCCCTTGCTCGTTCGTTCCGCCCGTGTTGCGCTCGTCGCGATCGCGGCCGGCGTGATGCTGTCCGGCTGCGCCGGCGCGCAACCCGACGGCCCCGGCGATTGCGTCGGCCCGCCCGATTTCTGTGTGCCGTTCTTCGGCTCGTAAACGCACGACGGGCGCGCTGCCATCGGCAACGCGCCCGTTCGTACAGGGGGGGCCGCGCGGCTATGCGTCCGGCAGCGTCACCTGGTAGCCGTAGCGGCTCACCGTATCGATCCGGACATCGGGCAGATGCCGCGCGAGCTTGCGGCGCAGCCGCGACACCACGAGATTGACGCTCGACGGGTCGACATCGTCCTTGTCCTGCCACACATACCGGATCAACTGGTCGCGCGGCACCGGCGCGTTCGGATGGCGCATCAGGCATTCGAGCAGCAGGCATTCGCGCCGCGTCACGGCGAGGCGCAGCTTGCCGTCCTTGAGTTCGCGCGCGAGCGTCTCCAGCATAGACACCGCCGCGACCGGGCCTTCCGTGTCGCGCGGCCCGGCCAGCCGCTGCAACGCCTGCAGGCGCTCGTGCAGCTCGATGAACGAATACGGCGCACCGAAACACGCATCGGCACCTGCGTGCAGCACGCGGATGCGCTCGCGCGCCGACGCCTGGCCGATCAGCACCACCAGTGCCGCACCGCCGCCGTCGGCGACGAAACGCGGCAGCATCGCGATCAGCGCGGCATCGCTGCCCGGCTCGAACGCGGTCGCGACGATCGCGTCGAACGTCTCCTGCGACGCGAGGAACAACCCGTCGCGCAGATCGTCCGCACGCTGCAGGCTGTGCCCACTCTCCTGCAGCGCCTTGTACAGCCACGATGCTTCCGGGTGCGGCGAAGTCACGAGCAGCACGCGCATCGTCAGCCCCCTTCGCGGCGGCAATGCGCGCGCACGTGCAGCCGGATGCGGACAACCGTCATGCGAGCGACCTCGGCCAGCATTCGATCGTCACGCGCGTACCGGGCTCGGCATTGCCGATGCGCAGCGTGAAGTCGTGCACGTTGACGACCGTCGACACGATGCTCAGGCCGAGCCCGGCCCCGGCGAGGTGCCCGGTGCGGCGGCTGCGGTAACGATGCTGCAGCACGGCCTCGCGCTCGTTCGCCGCGATGCCCGGGCCGTTGTCGACCACGTCGATACGCGGACCGGACGGCGTATCGTGAAGTTCGAGGCGCACGGTGTCGCCCGAGGTCGTGTACTTGAGCGCGTTGTCGAGCAGGTTCGTGAGCGCCTCGAACAGCAGCGCGCGATCGCCGTGAATCCGCGCGACCGGTTCAACGAGCACGACGAAATGGATGGCACGGCTGTCGGCGAGCGGTTCGAACAGTTGCCCGACGTCCGTGACGAGATCTTCCAGCGCGAGTTCGGCGAACCCGCCGCGCCGCTGCAGCGACCCGATTTCGGCGATGCGCAGCATCGCGCGAAACCGGCTGAGCAGCACGTCGGTCTCGTTGCGTGCGCGGGCGACGAGCGTCGCCAGCGCGGCATCGTCGAGCCCGTCCGCGCGCTCCGCCGCATGCGCAAGCAGCGTATGCACGTGCGCGAGCGGCGTTCGCAGGTCGTGCGCGATACCGTCGCAGACGCCCTTCACCTCGTTCATCAGGCGCTCGACTTCCTCGAGCATGTGATTGACCAGATGCGACAGCAGGTCGATCTCGTCGTGCCCGCCGATCGGCAGCCGCTGCCCGAGGTCGCCCTGCGCGATGCGCTGCGTGATGCGCCGGACTTCCTTCAGGCGCCGCATCTGCCGCACGCTGAGAATCAGGCCGCCGACGACGCCCGCGCCCAGGCAGAACAGGCCGCCGCCGACCAGCGCCTGGATGATCGCCGCACGAATCCGCAGGATGTGCGTCAGGTCGCGCCCGAGCACCAGCACGTTGCCGTTGGCGCGCCGCTCCGCCATCGTGCGGACGACCGGCGGCACCTGGTCGCCCGCGATCGTCATCGTGTGGTCGAGCGTCACGCCGGTGCGATCCGGCCGGATGCCGTCGGGCATGGCCAGCACGTCGCCGGCGACATGCCTGCCGTCGGCCGTGAAGAGCCCGTAGTAGTTGGTGTGCATCCGCTCGTGCTCGATCCGGTGCTGGATGGCCGCGGCAAGCTGGTTGTCCTGGAGCGAATCGAAGTAGATCATCTGCCAGTCGATCACCACGTCGGTTTCGCGCTCCATGTCGTGCGTGATGATCGATGCGATGAAGCCGAGCAGCAGCATCACCGACACGGAAAACGTCACCGCGTAGACCGACACGAGCCGGAACGTGCTGGAATACCAGTGACGCTTCGGCGCCGGCTGGACGTGATCCGTCGAGGACATCAAGGTTGCGGACTCAGCCAAGGATGTAGCCCGCGCCGCGTACCGTCTGGATCATCTGCTTCGCATCGGGCGGATCGATCTTCTTGCGCAGCCGGCCCATGTGCACTTCGATCAGGTTGGTGCCGGGATCGAAGTGATAGCCCCATACGGCCTCGAACAGCATCGTGCGCGTGATGGTCTGGCCGGCATTGCGCATCATGTATTCGAGCACGCGGTATTCGGTCGGCAGCAGCGCGATTTCGTCGCCGTCGCGAAACACCTTGCGCGAAATCAGGTCGAGCCTGAGCGGGCCGACGGTCAGCGTCGTGGCGAACGGCGCCGGCGCGGTCTGGCTCCGGCGCAGCAGGACCTCCAGGCGCGCCGCCATTTCCTCGGGATCGAACGGTTTGGTCAGGTAATCGTCGCCGCCCGCGCGCAGGCCGCGCACGCGTTCGTCGACATCGCCGAGCGCGCTCAGCATCAGCACCGGAGTGCGCACGCCGACGCTGCGCATCGTGGTCAGGATCGTGAGGCCGTCGACGACCGGCAGCATGCGGTCGAGCGTGATCACGTCGAACTCGTTGCCGAGCGCGCGGGCCATGCCGTCGCGGCCGTTCGCCACCCATTCGACCGTGAAGCCGCGCCCTTGCAGCTCCCTGACTATTTCGTTCGCGGTGATTTCGTCGTCTTCGATCGTCAGTACGTGCGCGATGGCCGTACCGCTCTCGGCCGGCCGGTCGGGCAGGGCCGGCGTGTTACCGGGGGAAACTGATGATGCCATTTACGATTCTCGTCTTCAGCGAAGGGACGCACGCGCTTCGACACCCGAAGGGCGAGCGCGTTCGGATGGAGACTACACGCGCGCGCGTAAATCGTGCGCGTCGACTTCATGAAGAAAGTTTCATATACGGCGGCAACGCCCGCCGGGGCTACCGGCGCGCGTTGTTGCGACAGGATGCCGCACGGCCCTTCGCCTTCGCGCACGGACGGTTGCAACCGATCGCGTCGAAAGGTATCGGTAAAGAATCGCGCATCAGCTTCGGTGCGGCTCCGCGCCGGGCTGGTCGACGCGATGCGAAGCGACACGATGTGCCGCGTTCTCCACACGCTGCGTACGCTCGACCTTCTCGTGCGCGAGCGTCACGTCGGCAATCGCGAGCCCCGTTCCCTGCACCTTCGCGAACGCCAGCACCGGTGAGCACACCAGCGCGACGAGCGCGGCCATCCTGACGGTCTCTTTCATTGCATTACCCCGATGCGGGCCGCGCCGTGCGCAGCGTCGATTGATCACGGGTTCGACGATACGCCCGCACGGCTAACCGTTCGGTCGCGCGTGCATGAAGGTTTCTTTAAGGTTCGATGCGTACGACGACGATCGCCTCCGCGCGCGGTCGATCCGGATAAAACTAGTTTCATCTTCGCGCGGCCGTTTCGATAGTCCACGGTGCCTAACCTGTGTCGTGAGGTCGACGTTGGCAATCCACCGTACGGCCGGTTCCCAACGCTTCCCAGGAGTCGAAGATGAAACATCCCGCCCGTTACCTCGCCTGTTCCGCGCTGCTCGTGATGAGCTTCGCCGCGCACGCCGCACCGACACTCACGCCGGCGCAATGCCACGACTATCCGTTCGTGCATACGCACGGCCCGGTCTCCCACCGGCAACTGATCAACGAGCTGAACGAGCTGGAATCCGTCGGCTACAACCCGTCGTCGGGCGACGAGAGCAGCTATCCGGACGATATCGATTCGGCGCAGGCGCGCCTGATGAACGAGTATCAGAAGGATTGCGCGGGCGCAGCCAACACCGTCGCGTCGAACGGCAACTGACTCGCCACCGGCGAACGATCTCCGAGTTTGCGCGCGTGCCTCGCGGCCGCGCGTTTTTTTCGTCGATGCCGTGCACGCTACGCGACCGTTTTTTCCAACGACGGGCGGATCGCGACGGAAGGCAACGTCGTGATCGTGAACGTCGCCGGACGCACGACGATCGGCACGATCGATTTCACCGGGTACCACGGGCCGCCGCGATCGCGTGTTGTCCCCGTATGGCAAGCACGCACGCGCTCGTGATCGGCTTCAACGTGTCGGTGTCGCTGTTCGGCGGCACGCCGCCGCTCGTCGCCGCATGGCGCGTCAATCACCCCGGCGTCGTGCGCGGCGGCACGCCACGTGCCGTCCTATCCGACGCGATACATCGGCAGCACGTTGCTGCCGGCCGCTTCCTGGCCCGACGCGAGCGGATGGTGCGCCTGTTCGAGCAGCCAGTTGGTCAGCACCGCGATGTCGAACTCATTGCACGCATCCGGGTTCTGCACCAGCACGTAACTGCCCGATGCGACCGTGCAGTGCGCGAACAACTCGACGAGCCGGCCCTGCTTCAGCAGCCCGTCGACCAGCGGCCGCCGCCCGATCGCGATGCCGTGCCCGTCGACCGCCGCCTGCACCAGCTGGTCGTACTGGCTGAAATGCAGCGCGCCGGCGGGCCGCAGGCGCGGCACGCCGAGTTCCTTCAGCAGATGGCTCCACCCGTGCCACGGCCATTCGCAGCGCGGATCGTCGAGATGCAGCAGCACGTGCTTTTCAAGATCCTCCGGTTTCATCGACGCCGCGTCGCCCGCCGTCGCCATCAGGCTCGGGCTGCAGACCGCCACGACGCGCTCGCGAAACAGCACGTCCGTATCGTCCGTCGACGTATACGGCCCCGCATATCGCACGGCCAAATGCAAACGTTTGCGCTTGAGATCCTCAATTTCGCTCGTTGCCGATACGCGCACGTCGATGTCGGGGTAGCTTGCGCGGAACGAACCGAGGCGCGGAATCAGCCACAGCGCCGCGAACGATACGGTCGTCGACAACGAGATCGCGCGCTGTCCCACGCTCGACGACAGCTTGCCGATCACCGATTCGAGGTCGGACAACGCGAACGAGATCGCGTCGTACAGCTCCCGTCCCTTGTCGGTCAGCGTCAGCGATCGAATGTGCCGGTGAAAGAGCTCGATCCGGAGCTGCTCCTCGAGTGCCTTGACCTGCCGACTCACGGCAGATTGCGTGACGTTCAGTTCCTGCCCGGCGCGTGTAAAGCTCAAATGACGCGCCGCGCATTCGAAGCCTCTCAGGAAATCCAGCGAAGGCATACTTCTCAATCGTTTTGCCAATCTCACATTAGCCATACCGCCGCCTCAAAGTTGCACCCATCGACAGGCAAGTCGCCTTTCGTTCCCCTGAATCGTTTCTCCTATTTGGATTCGGAAGCGATTTTATATTGAAGAATGGATGCTGATCATTCTTATTTTCAATCGTGACACTCGTATTTATCTATCGATTTTAGTCGGCCCGATATTCTTACATTAACATTATTAAGTAGTGGTTTTGTAAATGACTATCCGGGTGGAATGACGCGAGGAATGGCCGAAAAATACCAACCAAAACATGGTATTGCGGGCAGAAATCGATGTCACGGCGGACATCTCGACGCCACACCGGAATCGCGCCTCGTGCCTACAATACAATTTCAATCACCCGACATATCATTTCATTTGCCGCATTACGGAAAGAAAACACACGCCAACATACACGCGAAATACCATTTAAATCCTGAATTTCATGTTTATGAAAATATACTAAACGCATGAAATTCGATTGAATCATGCAATAACAGGAAATTGATGAACCCATTATGTCCGGAAATGAATATCCCGCCGGCCGGATACGGGACATCGTGCGCACTACGCCATCTTGCCGGCCGGAATCGGTTCCGCCCACGCTGGACGGGACGCACATCCGCTATACGCCGTCCACCACGCCATCCGCCACACGGTTCGCCCGCGCGGTCACTTCGCGGCGATAGCGGTTCAGCTCCTGCGCGGTCGTGAACGTGCGCCCGAACAGGATCGACAGGTTGTGCAGGATCCGCTCGACGACCTTCTTTTCCCACTCGCCGTCGAACCGGATCTGTTCGTCGAGCCAGCGCTCGAGCCATTCCGGATCGGGCAGGCGCGACTGCACGGTATCGCGCGGGAACAGCGCCTGGTTCACGTGCAGGTTGGTCGGGTGCAGCGGCTTCTCGGTGCGGCGCGCCGACGCCATCAGCACGCCGATCTTCGCGAACGCCGCGCGCGCGACGTCGCCGCAGTTGTTCAGCGCCTTCTTCATGTAGCGCAGGTAGGCGCCGCCATGGCGCGCTTCATCGCGCGAAATCGTTTCGTAGATCTGCTTGATGACCGGCTCGGTATGCCAGTCGGCCGCGCAGCGGTACCAGTGGTTCAGGCGGATCTCGCCGCAGAAGTGCAGCATCAGCGTCTCGAGCGGCGGCGCCGGGTCGAATTCGAAGCGCACCGCGTGCAGTTCTTCTTCGGTCGGCACCATCTCCGGCCGGAAGCGGCGCAGGTATTCCATCAGCACGAGCGAATGCTTCTGCTCCTCGAAGAACCACACGCTCATGAACGCGGAAAAGTCGCTGTCGTGC